>JAUXCH010000943.1 GCA_030618975.1 Planctomycetia bacterium | reverse complement strand
GCTGCCCGGGTACAAGGAACCGCAGCCGATGGTGTACTGCGGCCTCTACCCGACCTACCCGAAGGACTTCGAGGCGCTCCGGAAGGCGCTTCAGACGCTCAAGCTCAACGACGCGTCCTTCACGTACGCGCCGGAGACCTCCGAGGCCCTCGGGTTCGGGTTCCGCTGCGGGTTCCTGGGCCTGCTGCACATGGAGATCGTCCAGGAACGGCTGGAGCGCGAGAGCGACGTCGACCTCATCCAGACGGCGCCGAACGTGACGTACGAGATCCTCACGCCGCGGGGCGAGGTGCTGCGCATCGAGAAGCCGTCGGACGTCCCGGACGCGAACCTGATCCAGGAGTTCCGCGAGCCCATCGCCCGGTGCTCGATGATCATCCCGACCGAGAGCATCGGTCCGATGATGAAGATCTGCACGGAACGGCGCGGCGTCTACGTCGAGACGCAGTACCTCTCCCCGACGCGCGTGATGCTCGTCTTCGACCTGCCGCTCCAGGAGATCGTCTTCGACTTCTACGACCGTCTGAAGTCGGTGACGCGTGGGTACGGCACGCTCGACTACGACCTGAAGGAGTTCCAGAAGGCCGACCTCGTGCGCCTCCGCATGCTCGTGAACGGCCAGGACGTGGACGCACTCTCCCTCATCTGCCACCGCGCCGTGGCCTCCGCGCGCGGGCGGCGCGTCCTGCAGCGCCTCCGCAAGGAGATCCCCCGGCACCTCTTCGCGGTGCCGCTCCAAGCGGCGATCGGCGGGAAGATCGTCGCGCGCGAGACCATCTCCGCGCTCCGCAAGGACGTGACCGCGAAGTGCTACGGCGGCGACATCACGCGCAAGAGGAAGCTCCTGGAGAAGCAGAAGAAGGGCAAGAAGCGGATGAAGTCCGTGGGGAACGTGGAAATCCCCCAGGGGGCGTTCCTCGCGGTGCTCGGCGCCGGCGAGGAGGACGGGCGAAAGTGAGCGACGGGCCGTTTCCCCTCCTTCCCGACCCGCCCGGACCGGCGACACGCGTCGCGGCACCGCCCTTCGCCTGGCCCGAGGAGGAGCGGCCCCCGAGCCGGCTCCACAGCGGCCTGGAGATCCTGAAGGACAACTTCGAGGCCTTCACGGTCGCCCTGATCATGGCGCTCGTGATCAAGCACTTCTGCGTGGAGGCGTTCAAGATCCCCACGGGCTCGATGTATCCCACGCTCTACGGCGAGAACACGTCGCCGCAGAACATCGGCGACCGGATCCTCGTCGACAAGTGGGCGTACCTCGGCTCCGGCCCCGAGCGGTGGGACGTCGTCGTCTTCCGGTACCCGCTGAACCGGTCGAAGCACTTCATCAAGCGCGTCGCGGGCCTCGGCGGCGAGTGGATCAAGACCGGCTACGGCGACATCTGGACCCGCAAGTCCGAGGAGGAGCCGTGGCGCATCGCCACGAAGCGACGCCGCGTCCGTGACGAGCTCTACCTGCCGGTCTACCCCCCGGAGGACGGCGAGTACGACGGCCAGCCGCCCCCGGAGCCGTCGCAGTACTGGGAGATCGAAGGCGCCTGGTCCGTCGAGGACCACCGGACGCTGAGGTTCGCGGGCGGGGCGGAGGCCTCGGCCGTCTTCGAAAGGCGCATCGGCCGGCTGACCGACCCCACCTCCCACTCCATGTCGAGCGACGGCGAAATCGTCCGCGACGCGCGCTTCGTGATGACGCTCACGCCCGATGCGGCTGCCACGTTCACCCTCGCGTGGCGGACGAGGAAAGACCGGACCACCGAGCTCAGGCTCGCCCCGCCCGGGGCGGCGGAGGGCAGCACCCTCAGCGCGTGGCGTACGGACGACGAGCAGGTCGTGAAGACGCTCGACGTGCGGCTGGTGCCCGGCCGCTCGACGCGCCTCGAGCTCGAGTCCGTCGACGGCCAGGT
>JAUXCH010000797.1 GCA_030618975.1 Planctomycetia bacterium | reverse complement strand
TCTGGTACGCGTTGGGCCACGTGGGCGTGGCCCGCGAAGGACGCCGCCTCGGTACGTGGGGCCTCGTGTGGCGTGACCTCGGCCGCCGGCGGGGCCGGAGCCTCGCCACGATCGGCATCCTGGCCTTCGGGGTGTTCATGTTCTTCGGCGTGACGGTCTTCCGCCGGGACCGGCTCCGCGTGTCGGACGACCCCGCTAGCGGGACGGGCGGGTTCGCGCTCGTGGGTGAGAGCTCGGTCGCCGTGACCCACCACCTCGACACGCCCGAGGGACGTCGCTTCTACGGCCTGACCGACGCCGATCTCGCGGGTGTGCGCGTCGTGCACCTGCGGGTCCGCCAGGGCGACGACGCCTCGTGCCGAAGCCTCGCACGGGCACAGGCCCCCGAGGTCGTAGGCGTCGATCCGCGGGCTCTGGCGGGCCGATTCTCGTTCCTCCAGACCGCGAACCCCGCCGGCGATCCGTGGGACGTGCTGCGACCGGAAGCGCTGAAGGGCGAGGCCACGCCAGCCGTCATCGACCAGGCCACGATGTGGACGCTGGGCAAGGGCATCGGCGACGAGGTCGCGCTCGTCGACGAGCACGGCCGGCCGTTCACGGCCCGCATCCGAGGCGTGATCGACAACGCGGTCCTGCACGGCCACCTGATCGTGTCGGAGACCGCGTTCGAGGAACGCTACCCCTCCGAGGCCGGCTACCGCCGCTTCCTCGTGGACGCACCGGCCTCGCGCGTGGACGCCGTCGCCGCGCGCTTGAGTCGCCAACTCGAAGATCGGGGGCTCTCGCTCGAGCGCACGGAGGTTCGGCTGAACGCCTACAACGCCGTGGAGAACACGTACCTCGGCATCTTCCAGGCGCTCGGCGGGCTCGCTCTCCTGTTGGGGAGCGTCGGCCTCGCGCTCGTCGTCGCCCGCAACACGATCGAGCGACGCGCGGAGTTCGCCCTCCTGGGCGCCGTGGGCTTCGCCCGGCGGCGGGTCGTCCGGTTGGTGGCCGCCGAGCACGCGGTGCTACTGGGGGTAGGGCTCCTGGCGGGGGTGGCCGCCGCCGTACTGAGCATCCTGCCCGTCCTCGCGACCCCCGGCGCACGCGTCGTCACTCCGCGCATGGGGCTCGTCCTCCTGGCCCTCGGCACCGGCGGGATGCTGTGGACCCTGCTGGCCGCGCACCTGGCCTTGCGCGGCCCGCACCTGCAGGCCCTCCACCGCGAGTGACACTGCCCGTAGGATGGGAACCGCGCCCCCCCAAGCCGCGCAGGAGGCCACCATGCACCACGTGTCATCTCGCCACCCGAGCCCGATCTGGCTCGGCGTTCTCTGTATGTCGGTGGTCCTGGTCGCCGGGACGCTCGTCCGTGCCGAGGACTGGCCGACGTGGCGCGGCCCCACCCACGACGGGATCTCCGCGGAGATGAGCTGGTCCCCGGAGGCCGCCGCCGAGGGCAAGGTGCTCTGGCGGGCCAGCGTCGGCAAGGGGCACTCGTCCTTCGCTGTCGCGGGCGGGAAGGTCCTCACCCTCGGCAACACGGACAACCAGGACACCGTCTTCTGCTTCGACGCCGAGACCGGGGAGGAGGTCTGGACGACATCGTACGCCTGCCGCGCGGGCAACTACCCCGGCCCTCGGTCGACGCCGACCGTCGACGGCACCCTCGTCTACACATTGAGCCGTGAGGGTCACCTCCACTGTCTCGACGCCGCATCCGGCGAGGTGAAGTGGATGAAGAAGGTGGCCACCGAGATCCCCCGCTGGGGCCTCGCTTCTTCCCCCATCATCGATGGCGACCTGGTCGTCGTGAACGCGGGCGCCTCGGGCACCGCGTTCGACAGGCAGACCGGGGAGCTCGAGTGGTCCGCGGCAGCCGGCATGCCCGGGTACGCGAGCCCGGTGGCGATGAAGAAGGGATCCAAGGTCAGCTTCCTCCTCTTCTCGAAAGACACGCTCATCTGCGTCAACGGAAAGACGGGGAAGCCGCAGTGGTCCTCTCCGTGGCAAACGAAGTACGACGTCAACGCCGCCGATCCCATCCTCATTGGGAAGAACAACGTCTTCATCTCATCGGGCTACGGCAAGGGCTGCGCGATGCTGAAAACCACGTCCCGGGGCGTGAGCGCGGTCTGGCAGAACACCAACATGAGGAACCACGTGGGGAGTTGCGTTCTCCACGACGGCCATCTCTACGGATTCGACGACAAGACCCTCGCCTGCATCGACGTCGAGCAGGGCGACACGAAGTGGACACAGGCAGGCCTCGGCAAGGGTGGCATGATGCTCGCCGACGGCAAGCTGATCATCCTCTCCGAGCAGGGAGGCAACCTCGTGATCGCCGAAGCCTCTCCGAAGGCGTTCGTGGAGATCGCCCGAGCCCAGGTCCTCGACGGACACACGTGGACCCCGCCGGTGCTCGCAAACGGGAGGATCTACTGCCGCAACGACGCGGGGGCCATCGCCTGCGTCGACGCACGGGGGGACTGATCCACTCGACGGCTCGCACGGAGTGACGGCACGGAATGGGGTGCGCGCGGTAGAGCGCATAGGATGTGCCGGCGTCTGGAGGGACCGGAGTCCGACACATGCGTGCCGACCGAACCCCGAGCGTCGGGTTCCTGG
>JAUXCH010000540.1 GCA_030618975.1 Planctomycetia bacterium | reverse complement strand
CGGGACCCTCGCGGGGATCGAGCTCTCCATCGATACGTCGACGGCCCATGCCGCTGAGTTCGACGACGGTTCCGCATCCACGACGGTCACGGTCTACGACAGTCGCATCGCAGGTTCCACCTACCTGGCGCTCACCTACCAGGCAGCACCACCCCTCCCGGCCGGAGCGTACGACGTCGGCGAGCTCGACGACGAGATCGGCGTCATCTGTGTGACACGGCACCGACCCGACTTCGGCAGCCGAGGAAGGGTCGTGCTCACGCAGAGCACACGCACGCGCGTCGCCGGCTCGTACGTCGTCCACCTCACGGACGGCGGGACCATCACCGGGGGATTCGACGTACCGATCCGGGCCATGGCAGCCCGGGGCTGAGACGGCTCGTCAGGACGTGAGCGTCAGGGCGCGAGGGTCAGCGTGATCACGTCGTCGGTTCCCGCCGATGCCGTGGCCGAGGCGGCGAGGGGGGCGTGGGGCCGCCGGGTTCGGATGCGGAGACGCCACGGTCCGGCGGGGAGACCGCGCACCTCGAACGTGCCGTCCTCCGCGACCTGGAATCGTGCGCGGAGCCCTTCCTCCGAGGTGGCCAGCGCGTCGAGGTCGGCCGGCGGCACGTCCGCAGGAAGGAGGACGCGACCGCGGATCGACTTCCCCGGCTGCGGTGTCAAGACGATCTCGTCTTCGGCGGCCTGCACGTCGCTGCGACGGACGTACCAGCCGGCCGCGCCTCCGTGGATCCAGAGCTCGTGGGGCGTCTCCTCGGCGACCTCGAAGGAGGCCCGCCCCTCGGCGTCGAGCTCGAGGTGCTTCCGGAGCCCCGTCACCACGCCGCCGGCCCAGAGCCAGGCCACGATCCTCTCATCCGTGGGTTGCCAGGAATCGACGCGGACCGTCAGCACGGGCGGCTCGTACGGCTCGGACGGTTCGGGCGGTTCGGGCGGTTCGGGCTCGGGGCGTACTCGCAGGACGAACACGAGGTCGTCCGTACCGGCGGCAACCACCCGCCCCGGGCTCTCGAAGATGCGGGTGTGCTGCGCGTCCCAGGCGGAGACGTCGATCTCCACGCTCCCGAGCGGAAGCCGCTCGATCACGAAGGTACCGTCGTCCTGCACGCGCAGGAACCCGCTCTCGTACGCACCCGACGGACGGTACTCGACATAGACCCGCTCGGGGAGGCGCCCCTCCTCGACGACGACGCGGCCGCGGATGCTCATGGACGGTCGCAGGCGGATCGTCTCGTCTCCTAGCGACCACTCCCTGCGAATGACGGGCAGGAGCGGACTGCGCGTCGAAGGGGGCTCGAGCTTGAAGGCGTAGGTCAGCGTCGGATCGAGGCGCTGGACGTGGAGAACGCCGTCCTTGCCGGAGGTCGCGCTTCCGCCGGGGCCTCGCGCAACCACGTCCCCGGGCGACGACGCCTCGGCATCCGGCGGATCCTCGGCCTGGAGATCGAGGTGCGCGCCTTCGAGCGGCTCGCCGTCCGCGTCGAGGACGGTGAGGGTCACGGTCGCGGCCTTCGCCAGCCGGACGGTGAGCGGCCCGGCATCCGCCTCCACGACGAGGGGGAGCACCGGCAGATGATCGCGGGGGGTGTCGAACTCCAGTTCCCAGCGACCTGGGCCGAGGCCCTGCACCTCGTACCTTCCCTCGGCGTCCGTACGCACGGTTCCGAAGAACGCTCCGAACAGGTCGGGAACGCTGACGTGGACCCGTACCCCACGAACGCCCCGCCCCGAGGAGTCGAGTACCACGCCGGTGACGGTGCGTGCCGGCCCCAGCTCGAGCGTCACGTCGTCGGTGTCCGGGGGGAACGGGCCGAAGACCCTCCGGCCCAGTGCCGCGTCTTCGAGCTCCACGACGCAGATCGAGAGTTCCCCGGCGTCGTCGGGATGGTGCAGGACGGCCGCGCCGTCTTGGATCCGCGCGCGGTCCGAGTGAAACGGTCTGTCCTCGGTCCGGCAGACGAGCAGCAACGCCCCGCCCGACACGGGACGCCCGTCCGGGTCCACGACGCGTACGCGGAGCTCCCGCATCGGCGGAGCGTGCTCCTCCTGGAGCTCCATGACCACCTCGTCCTGGTCGGAAGGCACGGTGGCCCGCGCCCCGTAGTGGACGCCCTTCCACCACAGATCGGCGTCCAGGCTCACCGGCCAACCCGGAGGACACTCGACGGTGAACCGTCCCCCCGGCCGCTCCCGCGCCATGGGCCACGTGTCGAACGAGCTGCCGTCCACGTAGACCCGGGCCTGCTCGAGCGGCACGCCCTCCGGTCCCCGGAACGTGCCTTCGATGCGGCGGGACGACACCATCGGCACGTCGGCACGGAGGACGCCGTCCCGCTCCTCGAAGGCGACCAGCGTGGGGCCGGGCGTTGCCGGGAACCGGCCGTCGGCCGAGATGCGCAGCCCCTCGACGTCACCCGACACCGGGCCGATGCGAGCGCGGCCGTCGGCGTCGGTCCACCAGGGCCCCGGATGGAGCCCGGGGCGCCATAGGAGATCCGGGACCTCGATTCGTACGCCCGCACCGACGACCGGAGATCCGTCGAGGGCGTCGAAGACGGAGACCTCGGCCCATCGGCCGCGCGGTACGGTGATCTCGACCTCCTGCGTCGCGCCGTTCGTAACGGGGACCGGCGCCGACCGTGTGACAGGCAAGCCGCGCGCGGCCGCGAGGACCACGACCTCGGCCCCCGGCAAGAGGTCGGCAAGGATGAAGCGTCCGGCCTCGTCCGTGACGGTACCCTCCACCTGGACCAGCAGGTCGAGGAACTCGTTCTTGGCCCAGTCGGACAGGGATGGTCCTCTGCTATCCACGCGCGCACCCACGAGCGGCGCGCCGTCCGGCCCGAGGACGCGTCCGTGGACGCCGCCCGTTCGCTCGACCCGGAGGAGGACGTCCTGTGCGGCGCCCGCCTCGAGCTGCCACGCGAGCGGGTTGAAGCCACGGGGATTCGCGTCCGCGAGCTCGGGCGACCACCAACCGCCGCCGCCGGCGAGGATCACCATCTCCGTCGGCGGGAGGCCCGCGAGGGAGAACCGTCCTTCTGCGTCGGTCCAGGCGATCCAGATCTGCCTCTTGAACCGGCGCACGAACGGATCGGCGACGAGGACCCGACAGCCGGAGACGGACTTACCCCCGGCGAGGCTCAGCACCCGTCCCCGCACCGTCGCCGTCCGTTCGAGCCGGGCGTGCAGGGGATCGCGCTCCCCCGGCTCGAGACGGAGACTCACCGGCCAGCGACCCTCGGCGCGGACGACGACGTCACGTGCCCCCTCGGGCAGCGGGACGTGGAAGCGCCCCGCGTCGTCGGCGACATGGCGCCGAAGCAGGCTGGTCAGCGGGGAGTAGCTCCAGGCAAGCACTTCGGCGCCCGCGACGGGCTTCCCGTCCTCGGCCGCAAGCACCTCCCCGTCCACGCCCGCCTCGTCCGGTGGCAGGCGGATCGTGAGATCCCCCGCGAGCGGTGCCGTCACGTGATGCAGGGCGTACATCAGCCGGTCCGGCTCCCACAGACGGATCTCGATCCCGCCGTGCGCCGTGCCGTCGAGGCGGAAGCGTCCTTGCGCGTCCGTGCGCGTCACGTGCATGCCGCCGCCGGCCCACAGGTAGGGCCAGGTGAGGTTGTCGGGCCGGACGCCGACCCACCCGACGAACGGCTCCCCTCCCGCGCGAAGCGCCTTGCCCTGCACGGTGGCGACCGCGCCTGGGAGGGTCACCGTGACCGAGACGGACCCGCCCGCGCCGGGCACGACGCACGGGGTCGCAGCCCAGGCTCCGTCTCCGCCCCGCGCGTGAATCTCGTAGAGACCCGGCGCCTGAGCGTCGAACGCGAACCGCCCCTCCCCATCGGTGTCCACGCTCGCAAGCGGAGGCTGCGCGCCGGCCGGAAGCGCGAGGTGCCGGACGGCGTCCGGTTCGCGCCAGGGCGCGAAGGGATCGAGCAGGTCGGTCTCGAGGTGGCGGTGCAGGGCGACCTCCGCGCCGACGGGCAGGCCGGCCCGCAGCACACGCCCGCGGATCCCTCCAAGGCGGATCTCTCCGAGGCGCGGGGCGCCGTCCTCCCCGCAACCCGAGCACGGAGCGCAGCACAGCGCGGCCAGGACCATCGAGGCGATCGGCGCGAGACGCGACACGTGAGGCTCCGGCGGGACGGAACCGCATTGTCGCGCCGCGGCAAGTCGGAGGCCAAGCGGTCTTAGGAAGACAACATCATTTTT
>JAUXCH010000043.1 GCA_030618975.1 Planctomycetia bacterium | reverse complement strand
TCACGCGTTTCTGGGGCTACGCCGACACCGTGCGCGTCCCCTCGCACGCGGCGGTGAAGATCGGCGACGGTGTGCCATTCGCCCAGGCCGCTGCCGTCCCGGTCAACTACCTGACGGCCTATCTCGCCCTCGTCCACGTCGGCGCGGCGCGAACCGGCGACCGGGTGCTGGTCCACGGCGGCGCCGGCGGCGTGGGCCTGGCCGTCGTCGACCTCGCCCGCCCCCTGGGCATCGAGCTCTACGCGACGGCGGGAAGCGACGCGAAGTGCCGCCGGCTGGAGTCGCGGGGCGTCGTGAAGGCGTTCGACTACCGGGCCGGCGACTACGAGCCCGCCGCGCGCGAGGCCCTGCGCGGCGCCGGGTTCGATCTCATTCTCGATCCGCTCGGCCCCGAGTCGTTTCGCAAGAGCATGGGCCTGCTGGAACCGCTCGGCCGGATCGTCTGCTACGGGTTCTCGAGCCTCGTGACGGGCCCCAAGCGCAAGCTCTGGCACGCCGCCCTGAGTCTCCTGAAAGCGCACAAGGTGAGCCCGATCGCGCTCATGAACGCCAACCAGGGCGTGCTCGGCCTGAACCTCGCGCACCTCCTCGACCAGAAGGCGAAGATCCGGGACGGCATGCGCGGCCTCTGCGACAAGCTGGAGGGCGGCGAGATCGAACCCACGATCGACCGGACCTTCCCGCTCACGGCCGAGGGGGCCGCCGCGGCCCACGAGCACCTGCACGAACGAAGGAACTTCGGGAAGGTGGTCCTCGTACGGTGCCAGGCACCAAGCAAGGGTTAGCGCCGCGCGGGCAGTACCGGGTTCTCGTCGGACGGTGTCGGACGGTGTCGGACGTCGCACGGTGTCGGTGCCTGGCACCGTACGAGGGCCTGCGAGGAGGCGTGCGCTACGGACCTACGAGTACCGCGCGCCCTCCAGGCGCAGCAGCTTCTCCTTGATGTCCAGTCCCGCGGAGAAGCCCCCCAGCGACCCGTTCGCGGCGACCACCCGGTGACAGGGGATCACGAGGGGGACGGGGTTGCGCCCGCACGCCTGTCCCACGGCCCGCGACGCCTGCGGCTTCCTCAGCACGCGCGCGATCCGTCCGTACGAGCGGACCTCGCCGTACGGGATGCGCGCGATCTGGCGCCACACGCGCGCCGAGAACCCCTTCTCCGGGATGACGACGTCGACGTCGGGGTGCTCGCCGCCGGCCAGGTACGCGCGGAGGGCGCGTGCCGCGTCCGTGATGACGGCGTTGCCGCCCTTGATCACCGCGTCGGGAAACCGGTGCAGCAGCTCGTCCCTGAGGGTCTCCTCGTCGTCCCGCAGGCTCACGGCGACCAGGCCGTGCGACGTGGCGGCAAGTCGCAGGCTGCCGAGGAGCGGGACACGCACGCGCTGCAGGTAGAGCTGGGTGTTGACCATCCTCACCTCCGTCCGCGCCGCGCCGGGACCACGTCCACCTCCACGCGCTCGCCACCACGCAGGACCACGAGCACGATCTTCCTCCCCGCCTCGAGCCGCGACAGGGTACCCCGCAGGTCCGAGAAGTTCCTCACCACGTGTCCGGCGAGCGCGACGATCACGTCCCCGGCCTCGAGACCCGCACGGGCCGCGGGACCGTCCGGCGTGACGGCGAGGATCTTCACACCGCGGGGATCCCCCTGCCGGTCGAGCCGGACACCGAGCATCGGGGGGCGCTTCGGCGCAGGCGGCCGGGTGAAGACCAGACGCTCGGGACGGTCCGCCAGCGCCTCGACCACGTCCCGGGCGAAGCGGGTCACGCGCTCCAGTCCCGGATAGTCGATCTTGTCGGCCGTGTCCGTCGGGCGGTGGTAGTCGTCGTGGATCCCCGTGAACACGAAGAGCACGGGAATCTTCTTCCGGAAGAAGGCCAGGTTGTCCGACGGAGCCGAGCCGCCGGGGCTCGTGCCCAGGGTGAGCCCCTGCGCGACCCCGGCCGTCTCCACGATCTCGCCGAGTCCCGCCCCGGTGCCCACGCCGCCCACGTGCAGCCTGCCCCGGCGGCTCCGGCCGATCATGTCCATGTTGACCAGGGCGACGACCTGCTTCAGCTCCACCGTGGGGTGCCCCACCCAGTGCCGCGACCCCAGGAGACCCTTCTCCTCGCCCGTGAAGGCGAGGAAGAGGAGCGTCCGCCGCGGCCGGTTCCCCTGGGCGGCGAAGAACTCCCCCAGCTCGACGACGGCCGACGTGCCCGACGCGTTGTCGTCGGCCCCGGGGTGGACGACACCCGCCGCGGCCCCGCCGCCCAGGCTCCCGAAGCGGCCGAGCCCCAGGTGGTCGAAGTGCGCGCCCACGACGACCACCTGGTCCGCGACCTCGGGGTCGCGGCCCGGGAGGATCCCGATCACGTTGCGGGCCTCGTCGCCCGTCGAACGCTCGATCGCCGTGCGCAGGTGGACCCTGGTGGACGGCACGTCGCGCGAGACCGGACCGCGCTCCCTGAGCTCCGTCTCGGTCACGCGGAGGCCGCCGAGCGCGTGGAGGAGTCGTGACGCCACGGTGCGCTTCACGAACGCGAAGGGGATCTTTCCCGACCCCACCCGGCCGCCGACCTGCGCGCTCCAGTGGCGGATCCTGTCGTCCTCCCCCGCCGAGGCCGCGTCGTTGACGAGCAGGAGCGCCACGGCGCCGTGCCGCGCCGCGTTCTCGAGCTTGGCGACGAACGCGGCGTGGCGCGCGTCGTTCCACCCCGGGTCCTTGCGGATCACGAGCACGACCTTGCCCTCGGCGGCGACGCCGGCGTAGTCGTCCCACCCACGGCCCGGCGCCGTGATGCCGTAACCCGCGAAGAGGAGCGGGCCCGACGCCTCGGCGTTGGGGCTCAGCGAGAACGGATTCCACGCCGATTCGACGGCGAACGCGCCGCTGCCCTCGGGCGTGTCGGCCGTGAGCCGGTTGCCCGGACCGAGGACGGGCCGCGGGACCCTGAACGGCTGGAAGTACGACCCGTCGACGCCGCCCGGCTCCAGCCCGGCGCGCGCCATCTCGGCGGCGAGGTAGTCGGACGCGAGCCGCGCGCCTTCCGTCCCCGCCTCGCGCCCTCCGAACTCCTCCGAGGCGAGCCGGCCGAGACGGCGCCGGAGGTCGCTCTCGCAGATCGCCCCGTCCGTGGGCCAGACGGTCTCCCGCGCAGCCGCGGACGCGCAGAGCAGGACACCGAGCAGGACGACGAGGAACCCCAGGCTCGCGAGAACGGCGCGGGACGCGGCAGAGCCTCTGGACATCCGGACCCCTCCCGTGGGAGTTGGGGAAGGTCCGGAGTGTGCCGCCGTCTGGGCGGCCAGGTCAAACGCGAATCGGGCGATCCCTCGCGGCTACCTCGCGGTGGCGCCCAGCCGCGCGCGAAGCTCCCCCCACGGGAAGTAGCGCCCCGGGCACGCCGTCGCCTTGCAGTCGCAGTGGCCCACCACGTTCTCGAGCGGGATGCGGTACCGGGCCATGAGCCAGCGGCACAGGCGGACCAGGGCGTCCATCTCCCCGCGCGTGGGCGGGCCGTCGCTCTCGAAGTCACCGACGAGGCAGATACCGATCCCGAAGTCGTTGAACCGGTTGTCCGGCGTCTTGGCGTGGGCGCCGTGCTTCTGCTTGAACCAGCGCGACCCGATCTCGACCGCTCCGTCGCCGGATTCCGTACCGTTGCCGATCACGAAGTGGTAACCGCACTCGTCCCAGCCGTTCGTCTCGCGGTGGATGCGGTCGTACCGGGCCAGGTTCCCCCTGCGGTCGTCAGAGTGGTGGACGACGATCCAGCGCCACCGGCGCTCGCAGCCGCACGGGGTCCAGGCCGGGTCGGCCGCCGGTTGGGCACGAGGCGGATCGACGGGGACGGGCTTCCTCCGCACGTTGCCGACGGGCTTCGCCTCCGGCAGCCTCGGAGGCACCATTGCGGGCCTCACGGTCCGCGGCCGGGAACGCCGTACGGGACGCGCCAGGCGCGAGCGCTGCTCCCCGACCTGGGTCTGCACGTAGGAGACCATCGTGGTGGGGACGATGAGCGACCCGCCCTGCCGACGCGTCCGGTCGCCGAGGCGCACCGAGCGGCCGCCGACGCTCAGTTCGTCGGAGTCCTTCCAGATGCGCACGCGCGTGACCTCGTCGGCGAGCAGCACGTGCGTGCTCGCGTCCTGGTAGCCGAGCCCGAGGCGGCGCGCGAGCGTCTGCGCGGGCAGCGGGCCGGCCGCAGGCGTGGGACAGGGGCGGTGAACGACCACCCCCCCCGCATCGACGGGTTGGAGGGC
Source organism: Planctomycetia bacterium (assembly GCA_030618975.1). Classification (GTDB taxonomy): domain Bacteria; phylum Planctomycetota; class PLA2; order PLA2; family JAEUHO01; genus JAUXCH01. The sequence continues at coordinate 9,748 of JAUXCH010000043.1, read as the reverse complement.
ATCGCGGTTGGTGGCGCAGCCGACGAGCGCCAGCGCCAGAAGCGCCGCAACGAGTCCGCGCATACATCCCTCCTGCCACGCCCACCTCGGGTGGGCGCCCTTCGTCAGATCGGCCCGAAGCGCGTCTCGGACAGCCTCCGAGACAGCCTCCGAGACAGCCTCCGAGACAGCCTAGAGGCGGGGGCCGACCACCGCCGCACCGCCGCACCCCAGGGCCCCCGCACGCCTGCCGACGGCGGGTCCTCTCCCACCGCCTTCCCGGTGGATCGGCACCCTCGGACCCGTTCCGTAGTCGGAAGTTCGGTCGGATGGCGCAAGAGGCTCGGAGAGAGAGCCTCGAATCCCGCCGACGGATACAATGGTATCTTTCGGCCACGATCTGCCGATGGCGGAATTGCCTGATGCCCGGGGGGGCACGAGGATCGCCCACCCCGTGTTCAGGCCCTTGGAGGGAGAGAGCCCACATCGTGCCCGTGACGCATTCCGCCGCCGATCGGCCGTGCCCCCGCCATCCGCACATGCGGGCCGTTGCCGCCGTCGTTCTCGGGATCCTGCTCCTCGGAGGCATCGCGAGCGCCGAGGAGCCCCCGGTCGCCCAGGTCCGGGCCGTCCTCCTCGAGCGGGCCCCGGTCGTCGACGGCGACCTCTCGGACTGGCCGGCCGGCGAGGTGGCCGTCCTCGACCGGCCCGACCAGCTCCTGCCCGGCCGGCGGGCACGCTGGCAGGGTCCCCCCGACCTGAGCGCCACACTGCGCGTGGGCGTGGACACCGAGAATCTCTACCTGGCCCTGGCGATCGAGGACGACACCGCCTTCCACCCCTCCGACCCCTGGTGGCACGGCGATGCGGTCGAGGTGTTCTTCGACTTCGGTTTCGCGGAAGGCGAACCCCGCAAGGAGGGCTTCGACGACGACTGCTGGCAGATCTTCCTCATGCCGCGCAACCCCGAGACCGCGTGGGGCGTCGCCTACCACGGCCCCCGCGGCCGGTTCGACGACGGCGGCCTCCGCGGCGTGCGGATCGCCGGCCGCGAACGGGAGGGCGGCTACGACCTCGAGGCGAGCCTGCCCCTCGCGAACTTCGTCGACGATCCTGCGGCGGCGCGTTCGATCGGCTTCGCCCTCGCGCTCAACGACGCGGACGCCGGCCCCTCGGACCCCGGGACGTACATGTCCTGGAACGGCCGCTTCGACCTGCACAGGCGCCCCGACCACTTCGGAACCCTGGTGCTGCCCGCGCGCGATGCGACCGCCTCCCGGCCGCGCTCCTCTCCGTTCGGCTCGCCCCTGCTCTGGGCGCTGCTCGTGGTGGCGATCGCCCTGGTGGGCGTGCTCGTCCTCGCGGGTCCCGCGGCGCGCGCCTTCGCCCGACTCGGTCCCCTGCCCAAGGCGGTGGGGCTGGTGCTCACCGGGTTGCTGGCCCTGCTCTTCGCCTTCGACGCCTCGCGCACCGAGTCGCGCGCCACGCGGCAGGTCGGCGGCGCACTCGCCGCGCTCGCCGAGGAGGCGAACGCCGTGGCCGTCGAAGCCCAGGCAACCGGTGCCTTCCCCACCGACGACCCCGAACGGCGCGCGGAGATCCTCGAGGACCTGCTCGAGGGCCGACGGATCCCGACGGTCCTGCCCCCCGAGGACACGAAATTCGTCGCGCTCCGCGATCTCGACGCCGCTGCCGAGAACCCGCGGCTCGGCTACCGGCTGGCGCTGGACCGCGCGCGGCGCTTCCTGCTCACCGAGCCGCTCGAGGCCGACACCCTCACGCTGCGCATCCGGGTGCGCTCCCGCGTCCACCGGGAGGACGAGTCTCCCGCGCCCGTCGTGCTGGGCCGGCTCACGACGCGGCCCGCCACCGACGGCGCGGGGCTCGCGGTCGCGGTGGATCCCTCGGGCGCCGGAACCCAGGTCCTCGACCTGACACTCCCCTCGACCGGCCCGTGGACGGCGTTCTCGTTCACCCCGGCGCGCGATGCGCCCTACGCGGTCCTGGTCGGCATCCGTGCGCGGGGGCCGGGCGGCACCGAGCGGCCGCTCCTCCTCTCCACCGCAACCGACGACGGCATCCCCATCCTCGGCGGCGAGGGCACGCCGTACCTCGGCGTCGAGGTCCCCGCCGGCCAGACGCGCCGGATCGACCTGCCCTACCTGCTCGGCGCCGACCGCCTCTGGCTCGTGCTGACCGCGCCGGGCGCGTTCCCGCAGCTGCTCGGCGACGACGTCGTCGCGCGTCTGACCGTGGACTACGACGTCGCCGCCCACGAATCCGTGGACGGGGCGGTGTCGGTCCTCGATCTCTCGAACGGCCGGCACGTCGTCGCAGAGCGCCTGCCCCGCGGCATCCAGCGCCCCCTCGAGAGAGGCACGCGCACCGCCTACCGCTGGATGGACACCACCGGCTTCGCGCGCGCCCACGAGGCCCTCGCCGTCGAGCTCGACCCCGCCCGGCGCGCCCAGCGCATCCGCATCGAGAACCTGGGCGGCGCGGGCCCCCTCCGTCTCGTCGCGGCCACCGTCGTCCGTTCCTCCGCGCCGCCTCCCGACTCCCTCCTCGGCGTCACGCCAGGCGCCGCGAACGGCGCCGACCTCGTCTTCGTCGTGCACCCCGACCCCGCGTTCTCCGCCCGCCTGGGCCGGGGACGCGAGGGCGACGTCCGCCTGGACCGCCTCGTCGGGCCCGACGAGGCTCCCACCCGCATCGCCCTCTCCGCGCCCCTGCCGCCCCGGGTCGCCGAGAAGAAGGAGCGCACGGGCATCGCGCTCCTCACCTGTCTCGCGGTGGCCCTCGTGCTGCTCGCCTTCCTCGCCGCCGACCTCGTGGAGCGCCTGCGCCACCTCACGCACCGCCTCGCACTCGCGGTGCTGGTCGCCGCGCTCGTCCCCCTCGGCGCCACGATCCTCCTCCTCGACCGCACGACCCGCGACCGCCTCGAGGCGGAGCAGGAGACCCGGGCGCGGGCCGCGCTCGCGGCGATGCGGACGGCGCTCGCCGACTCGCTGCGGAGCACCCGCGACGAAGCCCGGCACCTCGCCCGCCACCTCGCGTCCACGCCGGAGGGTCTCGACCCCGCACAGACCGCCCGCCTCGTGAGGCTCTACCGCGCGGGCGCCCTGCCTCCCGGCACGGCGAGCCTGACACTCGTCACGGATGCCGACGGTCCCACGATCCAGGTCCGGGGCAGCGGTCGGTCCGCCCCGCTCCTCGGCCCGCGGTGGCTCACCGAGCGGAGCCGGCGCACCGGTCTCTACGTCTCCCCGTGGGACGGACTGATGCTCGTCGCCTCCGCGCGCTACGGCACCGACCCGCGCTGGGTTCGCGTGGCGCTCGGCGTGCGCGCGGACGACACCTTCCTCGCCGAGCCCGCGCGCGCCGCGCTCTCCGCCCAGGACGCGGCCGTCGCCGTCCTCGACGCCCAGGGCATCCCCCTCGCCGCGACGGGCGTGGGAGGCCGCGACTTCCTCACCGCCTTCGCACGCCGGGCCGGAGACCTCCGCGGGCAATCCGACACCGACGTGCTCTCGCGCGTGGAGCCCGTGGCCGCAGGCGGGAAGCCGCGCCTCGCGGTCTGGCAGCGCCTCCCCACCGCCGGCCCGACGGGGGAGGCGCCCTACCTCGTCGTCGGTCTGGACCGGAGCGGCATCGAGGCAACCCTCGCCCAGCAGCGCGAGCGCCTCGCCTGGCTCGCCCTCTTCGCCCTCGTGCTCGTCGTCGGCGTCGCCGGCCTGACCGCCCGGCGCGTGGCCGACCCCATCGAGGGCCCCGTGCGCGTCACCGAGGCCGTGCGGCGCGGCGAGTTCGACGTCGAGGTTCCGCCCGCCGGTACCGACGAGGTCGGCGACCTCACGATCGCGTTCGACCAGATGCGCCACGACCTGAAGCACCGCGTGGCCGACCTCGACTCCCTACGGCGCGCCCAGGATTCCCTGGCCGGGTCCCTCGACCACGCCCACCGCGTAACGACCGTCGTCGAGCTCATGCGCGAGGCCTTCGAGCCCGACGCCGTCGTGCTGCTCGACGCCAGCTCCGCCGGCGGCCCCCTGGCGGTCCTCGCCGAGCACGGCCGGAGCACGACCTTCGGCGACCGCACCTTCCACGGCGCCGAGGGCGGCTGGATCCGCGCGGCACTCGAGTCGGAGGAGCCGATCGAGATCTCCGAGCCCGGCCGCGACGAGCGCGTGGCCGCCGAAGTCGCGCTCGGCGCCCGACTCGTGGAGGAGCGCCCCGCCTGGCTCGCCGCGCCGCTTCGCACCGGCCGCGAGACCGTCGGCCTCGTCGTGCTCGCCTGGGACGACCCGGACGCGTTGCCCCGCGGCCCGGACCGCCGCCTGCTCGAGCCGCTGGCCGGCGTGTGCGCGCTCGCCGTCCACAACGCCCGCCTCTACCGTCTCGCGGCCCTCGACGAGGTCACGCGCCTGCCCGGCGCCACCGCCTTCCAGGCCGCGCTGAGGACCGACGTCGAGCGCGCCGCCGAGGGCGGTCCGCCCGTGATGCTCCTCCGCATCGGCCTCGACCACGTCGAACACGTCACGATGCGCCGCGGCGTCGAGATCGCCCGCGACCTCCTGCGTGCCCTCGGCCTGGCGCTGCGCGAGGTCGCCGGCGACCGCCAACGCCTCGGTCGTCTCCGCGAGGACGAACTCGCCGTGCGCATGCCCGGCGCCACGCGGGAGGAGGCGCTGGCGCTCGCCGAAGCGATCCGCAAGCGCCTCGCACGCGTCGAGGTCGTCCCCGAAGAAGGCGGCGACCCGGTCGGCACCACCGTCGCGATCGGCACGGCCTGCGGCCCCGAGGACGCGACGAGCGTCGAGTTCCTCCTGGACGCCGCGGGACGCGCCCTCGCCGCCGCGCGCCGCGAGGGCGGCGACCGCGTCGAGGACGCCGCACGCCTGGACCAGGCCCTCGTCGACGTTCCGCCCTACGAGGAAGGCACGGTCGTTCGCAGCGAGAAGATGGTCCGCGTCGTCGAGGCGGCCCGCCGCGCCGCGCGCACCGACGCCTCCGTGTTCCTCACCGGCGAGACCGGCACCGGCAAGGAGGTCATCGCCAACCTGATCCACCGCCGCAGCGTCCGCTCCGAGCGGCCCTTCGTGAAGGTCAACTGCGCGGCGTTCCCCGAGACGCTCCTCGAGAGCGAGCTCTTCGGCCACGAGCGCGGCGCCTTCACCGGCGCCGACCGGCGCCGCGAGGGCCGCTTCGAGCTCGCCGACGGCGGCACGCTCTTCCTCGACGAGATCGCCGAGATGACTCCGAGCGCGCAGGTGAGGCTCCTCCGCGTCCTCCAGGAACGGCAGTTCACGCGCCTCGGCGGCACCCGCACCGTGAACGTCGACGTCCGCATCATCGCGGCCACGAACCGCGACATCGAGCAGGCCGTCGCCTCCGGCGCGTTCCGCGAAGACCTCTACTACCGCCTCAACGTCATCCGTCTCGACCTGCCCCCGCTCCGCGAGCGCCGCGAGGAGATTCCCCACCTCGTCGACCGTTTCCTCATCGACGCCGCCCGCCGCATCGGCCGCGGCCCGCAGCGCCTCGATCCCGCCGCCATGGACATCCTCTACCGCCACCCGTGGCCGGGAAACGTCCGCGAGCTCAAGAACGCGATCGAGCGCTGCGCCGTCCTGTGCGACACGGAGGTCGCGGGTCCGCAGGATCTCCAGCTCGACGGGTCGAACCGGGGCACGGGACCCGCGCCGCGCTCCGCCCCGCGCGACGACCTCAACCACCGCCAGAAGGTGATCCTCGACCACCTCGCGCGCCACGGCCGTTGCACGAACCGCGAGTACTACGAGATGACGAAGACCAGCCCGCGCACGGGCCTCCGCGACCTGCAGGACCTGATGGACCGCGGCTTCCTGATCCGTGAGGGCAAACGCCGAGGCGCCGTCTACCGGCTGCCGTAGGGGACGCCAGGGGACGCCAGGGGCCAGACGCCAGGGGTCAGGTGATTTTCCGCGCCTTTCGGACGCCAGGGGTCAGGTGCCGCCAAGCTGAAGAAACGGCCGCGCCTTTCGCCACCGAGCATGGTGAGCGGCATGCGGAGCCGTTGGAGAGGACAGGACGAAAAGCGCAGCATCCGCGACTCGACGGGTCGGGGTCATCAGGTGACGCTCCGCGCCCTTCGCGCCGGAACGGCGCCCCGCGGGGGGCACCCCGGTCTCATGGGAGACCCGCGGGGTCGATGACCAGATCCGTGTCGGTCGTGTAGGGAGCCACCGCCAGATTGGCGTCACCGACGTGGAGGTAGACCGCCTAGGCGCCCACGAGCACGATGGCGTCTCGGTGCGTGCCGAGCGCCTCCAACGCGTCCAGCAGCACCTGTCGCGCGAGCACGTAGAGTTCATCCACGCCAGGTCTCCTCGTGCGAACTCATCCACTCCATGAGCGCTTCCGCTTCGGCCGGACTGCGGCCGGGACCGGTCAGCAGGTCGGAGACGACCTGAACCAGCGATGCCCATCGCACCCCCTCGTCGTCGGTCACAGCGACCGAGAGGACGCTTTCGTCCTTGGGCTCGATCAGTAGGACGTTCGCACCGGCGTCGGCCTCCCGGAGGTGGAGCACACTCCGTACGGTGGCGATCTCCTCGACGTAGATCGTCGCCAACCGGGGTGGGGCGACGGGGGCGACCCGGGCCGCCGCGAAGGAACCGGTCACGGCGTGCGGCAACTTCGCCTTGCCGAGACGCTGCATCAGGGGGGCTAGCCCTCGCGGAGCGATGAAGAGTTGGGTTCGGCCTCGCGTCTCGATCGGCGCCGCCTCGGCCCAGCGACGCACCAGGCGCTGCCAGTCCGCACAGGTGACGCGGCCCTTGTCGTCGCGGTCCACCAGCGCCTCGCGATCCAGGAATGCGAGTACCCGGGAGACGTAGCCGGGATTCGTGTCCGTGGCCGCCGCGAGTTCGCGCACGCCCCACGACGATCGCCGTTCGCACAGTGCCCGGACGATGCGACCCGCTTTGGCGCCGGCGAGGCTGCGAGCGGGACGGCGGCGGGGACTCGGATTCAGGTCTGCACCCCTGGCCTCGATGAACAGTCCAGGCTCCACGAGGGAGACACGCAGGTTGCCCGTCGCATCCAGGAATCCGATCCCTGCTTCGCGGAGTCGGCGGCGGGCCTCCGGGCTCAGGTAGGGCGCCACGACCAGATCCGGCAGAGTCTCACCGGTCTGCGCATGCTGCACCTGCAGGGTCAGCACAGCCCGTGGGTCGAACCGGTCCCGGCGAAGCAGGACCAGATCGCCGCGTCGACCGTCGGGCGCAACGATCACCAGGCGACCGCTCGCCTGTCCGTTCTGCACGTCCGTGAGCTCCGCCCGCCACCCGATCGGCAGGCGTCCCCGCAGGATGTCGATGGACGACGACACAGTGTTGCCCCGTAGAGTTCTGTTGCGCATGCTGGGCAACATGGTATACAGAGACAACGGCGACGTCAAGCAGACGGTGCCTCGGATGAAGCCGCTGCCACCTCGTGCAACCGATGCAACTCTCCACCTCGACCGCCGCATGGGCGCATGGAGCGCATGGGTCAGGTGCCGCCAAGCTGAAGAAACGGCCGCGCCTTTCGCCACCGAGCATGGTGAGCGGCATGAGGAGCCGTTGGACCCGTGTCTTCGTCCGTGTGACGCCCAGCGAGGGTGCATCAGCCGGCAACCGCGCCTGTCACCGCGCGGGCACGACGGTCGCCGCTGGGGGGGGCGCCCGAACGGGCCGGTCGTAGCGGATGGGCGCCCAGGTTCGCCGGGGGTAGGACAGCGGCTGTCCCTCGAGCAGGTCCTGCACGTCGATGTAGCGGATGATCATCAGGCGGTTGCTCGTGTCGCTTCCACGCAGGCGGATGCGTCGCGGGTTCACGTCCCAGGACAGCTCCGGGTCCGCCAGCAGGTGACCCAGCAGGCGGTCGAGAACCTCCCGCAGCGGCCGATCGACCACCTGCAGACCTCGGACGCGCTCCGCCCAGAGCCCTTCCGGCGCGAGGCGATCGATGGCCAGGTTCACGAAGGTCTGGATCTGGATCTCGCGCAGCACCTCCGGGAGGGCCACGTCATCGACATCCAGCGTGATGCTGCCTCGCCTGAGCACGTCGCGGAGCGCCGGCCCACGGCAGGTCAGCGCATCCCGCCCTGCGTCCTCGAGCCGGCGCACGACCGCCTCCCACGTCGCCTCGCTCGGCCACCCCTCGAGCCAGGGGAGCAGACGAGCCTTGCGGCTCGTGGCGCGGAGATCCCTGGCCACGCGCCTGACGATCGTAGCCAGCGGGATCGCGTCCGTCCCCTCGCCCGTCAGTTGCTCCCGGAGGTCTCCGACCCGTCGGTTGTCGGGTTCCTCGGCGAGCAGCTCGTCGAGCAAGGCCAGCGCCTCGTCGGTCTGCTCCTCGCGAAGGAGGTCGACGGCGCGGCGCAGGCGTGTCTCTCGCGAGAGGACCTGCCTCAGGAGCCGGCGCAGCGCCTCGCGCGCGGCGGCGGCTCGGCGCACGTCGGGCCCACCGGACTTCGGAGGAACGGTCGCGACCGCAAGATCCGCTCGTCGTCGGTCCAGGTACTCGTCGATCGCAGCCTGCACGTCGAGCGGCGCGCGGGCGATCACGATGCCGTTTCTCCCCTCGAGAACGGCCGGCTCGTGCGCCCGCGCCCAGAACTCCGGTGTCGCGTGGGCGCGGATGTCGGCGAGGAGCCGGTCCATCGTGACCGGCTGCGCCGCGGCAGGTGCGGGTGCCGGCGCCGGAGTCTGCTCCGGGCCCGGCGGCGCGGGCCGGCCGGCGAGGGACGGCGGTGCCGGGACCTCCACGGGGCGCTCCGAAACGGTCGCCAGGTCCCGTCCGGCGCCGCCCGTGCCCCGATCGAACAGGCTGCTCCCCCACCAGACGACGGTCGCCGTCACGCCCACGACCGCGATCACGACCGCAGTACCGAGGGCCACTTTCGCCGCCATGCCCATGCCCAGACCTCCCGCGGCAAGCAGGCTTCCACCCGCATGTGTCCCTGGTGCCGTCGCCGCGGTGATCCAACGCGAGGCTCCGTCAGCCTCGTCGAGCGGCAGCGCGCCGACGAGGACGACGGCCTGGTCACCGAGTCGTGAGCGCAGCCTCTTCATCGCCCGGTGCACGCGAACCCGACAGGCGCTCTCGGAGATCCCGAGTACGCAGGCGATCTCGCGGTAGTCCAGGTCGTAGAGGAAACGGAACAGGAGAACCTGGCGATCGCCTTCCGCGAGCTCAGCCAGCGCCGCCTCGACCCGACCTTCGACCTCCGTCGCCGGCGTCGTCGGCTTGCCTCGGGCCTCGTGCGCGCCGGCGGCCGCGGCTTCGTGCCGCCGTCGCCTCGCAGCGCTTCGACGAAGCGTGCGCGCTCTCAGTGACACGCTGCGCATGAGCCACGCGGCCACGCCTACCTCGGCAGGTCGCGAGGTCCGGTGCCGGGCCAGCTCGACGAGCGCGTCCTGGACCGCGTCCTCCGCCGCGGCCGTTCCGAGGCCCTGGCGCCTGGCGCAGTCGATCAGCGCCGGGAGGTGGGGACGCACCAGGCGGTCGAAGGCAGCCGCCTGCCGTCGCACGCGCCAGGCGTCCCAGAGTGCGGCGGCCGGAGGCGTCATCCACCTCACCCTAGCCGGTCGAGCCACCCGCGTTACGCGTGGGTCCCGGCACCGCGGGAGGCGCTCGCGTCACACGATCCGGGCCCCGGAATGGGAGAGCCGCGCTTCCTTCACCTTGCGCCCGTCGTCGTCGTTCGCGTCCAGGACATCGTCCTCGGCACGGAAGAGGC
>JAUXCH010000314.1 GCA_030618975.1 Planctomycetia bacterium | reverse complement strand
TACTACCTGAACGGGCACGGCAACAAGCTGCAGCTCGACTTCTCGTACTTCGACGCCGAGGCCGACGGCCTCCAGGGCGGCGGCTACTACGACATGTACTCCGGTGTACCGCTCGGGTTCAACTCCAACGACGCCAGCTTCCTCATCCGCTTCCAGTGGCAGCTGGCTCTCTAGCTGCGCACCGATCGGAGCTTCGACGGTTCGACGGAGGCCGCGCCCCCTTCCCTCGGGAGGGGGGGCGCGGCCTCTTCCATTGGAATAGCATGCGCGCATGGACGCCCGCGACGTCATCCGCATCCGCGGGGCCCGGCAGCACAACCTGAAGGCCGTCGACGTCGACATCCCCCTCCGCGCGCTCACGGTGATCACGGGGGTGTCGGGCTCCGGGAAGTCGTCCCTCGCTCTCGACACGCTCTACGCGGAGGGCCAGCGCCGCTACGTCGAGACCTTCTCCGCCTACGCGCGTCAGTTCCTGGATCGCTGCGATCGCCCCGACGTGGACCTCGTCGAGGGGATCCCCGCCGCCGTGGCCATCGAGCGCAAGCGCCCCGTCCGGGGTAGCCGCTCCACGGTCGGGACGCTGTCGGAGCTGCTGGACCACCTGAAGCTCCTCTGGGCCAAGGTGGGAACCCTCGTCTGCCCGGGCTGCGATCGCTCGGTCCACGAGGAGGGGCCCGCCACCGCGGCCGACGCGGTAGGGCGGCTCGAGCGGGGCACGAAGGCGATCCTCGGTTTCGAGCTGGAGATCGGGGCGGGACGCACCGCGGCGGAGGCCGCCCAGGACCTGCGAACGGCGGGCCTCACCCGCGTCCTCCAGGCGGACGGACGCGTCGAGGACGTGGACACGACCGGTGCGAACCTGCCCCGGACGGGGCCCGCCTGTGTCGTGATCGACCGCGTCGTGGTCGGTCGCACGAGCCGCCGCCGCCTCGTGGACTCCTTCGAGACGGCCTTTCGGGCCGGAGCGGGGCGTGCCGTCGTGGAGGTGCTCGACGGCGAGAGCGGCCGCCTCCGCTTCTCCGAGGGTCTCCACTGTGCGTGGTGCGACCGCGACTTCCGGGCCCCCACGCCGAATCTCTTCTCCTTCAACAGCCCGCTCGGCGCCTGCGCGACCTGCCACGGCTTCGGGCGCACCTCCGGCATCGACTGGGATCTCGTGGTGCCCGACCCCGCCCGCTCGATCCGCGGGGGCGCGGTCAAGCCGTTCCAGACGCCTTCGAAGCGGCGCCACCAGCAGCGCCTGGTCCGGCACTGCGAGGAGGCCGGTATCCCCCTCGACATGCCGTGGCGCGAGCTCGACGAGGCGGACCGGCGGCGCGTCCTCCTCGGGGACGGCGCGTGGAAGGGCGTCGACGCGTTCTTCCGGCGGCTCCAGAGGAAGATCTACAAGGTCCACGTCCGGGTGCTCCTCGCCCGGTATCGCGGCTATCCCACCTGCACGGACTGCGGCGGCGAGCGGCTGGCCGAGGAGGGGCGGGCGTGGCGGGTGGGGGCGCGCACCCTGCCGGACGTCCTCGGGCTCGACGTGGAGTCCGCGCTCGCCTTCTTCGAGGGCTGGAGGCGTCCGACGGGTGCCGAGGAGGTCGTCGACCTCCTCCTCGGCGAGATCCGGAGCCGCCTCTCCTGCCTCGTGGACGTCGGCCTCGGCTACCTCACCCTCGACCGCCAGGCGCGGACCTTGTCCGGCGGCGAGGTGCAGCGGGTCAACCTCACGGCGGCGATCGGCACGAACCTGGTGGGCGCGCTGTTCGTGCTCGACGAGCCGTCGGTCGGGCTCCACCCGCGCGACAACGACCGGCTCGTCGGGATGCTGCGGCGGCTCTGCGACCAGGGGAACACCGTGGTCGTCGTCGAGCACGACCCCGTGATCCTCGCGGCCGCCGACCACGTGATCGACCTGGGACCCGGAGCGGGGGAGCGGGGCGGCGAGGTGGTCGCCCAGGGAACGCCGGCACAGCTCAGGCGCTCGCGGACCTCGCTCACGGGGGCCTATCTCGCGGGTCGCCGGAGGGTCGAGGTGCCGCCGCCCGTGGCCCGTGGCCGGAGACCTGCGATCGGCGTCCGGGGCGCCCGCGCCCACAACCTCCGCGGCGTGGACCTGCTCTGCCGGCTCGGCGAGCTGACCGTCCTGTCCGGGGTGTCGGGCAGCGGCAAGTCCAGCCTGGCCCGGGACGTCCTCCACCGCGCGGTGGCGCGCGCCCTCGGACGGCCGGAGGGCACGCCGGGTCCGCACGACGGCCTCGTCGGCGTCGAGCACGTGCAGGACGTGGTGCTCGTCGACCAGAACGCCGTCGGACGGAACCGGCGCGCCAACGCCGCGACGTACCTGGGGGCCTGGGACGGCATCCGCAGCCTGTTCGGCCGATCCGAGGCCGCCCGGGCGCGTGGCCTCGGCGCGTCCGCGTTCTCCTTCAACGTGCCGGGCGGGCGGTGCGAGCGGTGCCGGGGCGAGGGCGTCGAGAGAGTCGAGATGCAGTTCCTCTCCGACATCGAGGTGACCTGCCCGGACTGTCAGGGCACGCGCTTTCGGTCCGAGGTGCGCGAGGTGCTCCTCGAGGGGCTCTCCATCGACGCGGTCCTGCGTCTCACGGCGGTCGAGGCGCTCGCGCACTTCGAGGGTCACCGCCGGGTGGTGCGTTCCCTCGCGCCGCTGGTCGAGGTGGGACTCGGGTACCTGCGTCTGGGGCAGTCGCTCACCACGCTGTCCAGCGGCGAGGCGCAACGGCTCCGCCTCGCCTCCGCGCTTGTCGCAGGGCCCGGCGCCGGTGCCGGCCTCTACATCTTCGACGAACCCACCACGGGCCTGCACCTCGAGGACGTCGCCGTCCTGCTGCGCGCCCTGCGGCGGCTCGCCGACGCCGGGCACGCCGTCCTCGTCGTCGAGCACCACGTGGACGTGATGCGGGCCGCGGACCACCTGGTGGACCTCGGCCCGGAAGGCGGCCCGGACGGCGGTCGCGTCGTTGCCGCGGGTACGCCGGAAGAGGTGGCGCAGGGCGACGGACACACCGCGCGGTACCTGCGGGCCGCGCTGGCCGGCCCCGCGCCCGCCCGGCGCCCGTCGCGCGCGCGGCGCACCCTCCGTGCCGCGGCGATGCAGGTGCGCGGCGCGCGCGAGCACAACCTCCGCGAGCTCGACGTGGACCTGCCGCGCTCCGCCTTCGTGGTCGTCACGGGTCCCAGCGGGTCGGGCAAGTCGACGCTGGCCTTCGACATCGTGTTCGCCGAGGGACAACGGCGCTACATCGAGACGCTGTCGGCCTACGCCCGACAGTTCGTCGGGCAACTCGCCCGTCCCGACGTCGACCACGTCGCCGGGATCCCGCCGACCGTCGCCATCGAGCAGCGGCGGACGCGCGGCGGGAGGAGATCGACGGTGGCCACCATCACGGAGGTGGCGCACTTCCTGCGCCTCCTGTTCGCCCGTGCGGGCGTCCCGCACTGTCCGACTTGCGACCGGGAGCTCAGGGCGCTCCCTCCCGCGACGCTCCACGACCGCATCCTCGAGGAATACCGCGGCGAGGTCCTCGGCCTGTTCGCGCCCGTCGTCCTGGGGCGCAAGGGGTTCCACCGGGACCTGCTCGAGCGCTTGGCGGGGAAGGGCCACGAGCGGGTCCGGGTGGACGGCGACGTGGTGCCGCTCGCGCCCACGCCGCGCCTGGCGCGGTACGCGGAACACGACGTCGAGGTCGAGGTCGCGAGTCTCAGGGTCGGGCGCGGCAAGCGCGGCGCGCTGGAGGCGGCCATCCGCGACACCCTCGAGGTCGGCGGCGGCAACCTCGTGCTCGTCCGTGCCGACGGCTCGGCGCGCGGGCTCTCGATCCACCGGACGTGTCCGCGGGACGGCACCACGGTGCCGGAGCCGGATCCGCGCTTCTTCTCCCACAACAGCCGCCGCGGCTGGTGCCCGACCTGCCGGGGCCTCGGCGCGCGTCCGAGCGTGGAGGCGGCCCTGCTTCCGGTGGACGAGGACCTCTCGCTGAAGGCCGGTGCCGTCCGGGCCCTGCGAGTGGACGACGGTCTGCACGCGGCCTTCGTTCGCGAGGCCGTGCGTGCGCTCGGCGTGAAGCCCGGCACCGCGTGGCGGCGGTTGACGGCGCGGCACCAGCACGTGCTCCTCCACGGCAGCCGTTCGCCTGCGTTCGAGGGCGCGGCTGCGCGTTTCGAGCGGTGGCTCGAGAGCGCGCCGGACGTCGCGGTGGACGGGTTCGGCCGGTACGCCGGCCGCAAGGCCTGTCCCGACTGCGGGGGGGCGCGTCTCCGGCCCGAAGCCCGCGCGTTCCAGGTCGGGGGCCGTACGCTGCCCGAGCTGCTGGGCCTCTCGGTCGAACGCTTCGTGCCGGCGCTGGAGACCCTGCCGCTCGAGGGTCGCGACGCCGTCGTCGCGGCTCCGATCCTCCGCGAGATCCGCGAGCGGGCGGGCTTCCTGGAACGTCTGGGCCTGGGCTACCTGAGCCTGGACCGCGACGCGACCACGCTGAGCGGGGGCGAGGCGCAGCGCATCCGCCTGGCCGCACAGCTCGGCAGCAACCTGCGCGGCGTCTGCTACGTGCTCGACGAGCCGACGATCGGGCTGCACGTGCGCGACAACGGTCGGCTGCTCGACGCGCTGGAGTCCCTGCGCGATCGGGGCAACTCCCTGCTCGTGGTCGAGCACGACACCGAGACGATCCGGCGCGCCGACCTCGTCGTGGACCTCGGGCCGGGCGGCGGCCGAAGCGGCGGTCGCGTCGTGGCGCGCGGCACGCCGGAAGCGCTCGCCCGGGACGGGGCCTCGCCCACGGGGCGCGTGCTCGCACGTCCGCCCGTCGCGCCCGCCGCGCCTTCGGCCCCCGGCGGCCACGGCACGCTCGAGGTCGAAGGAGCGACGCGGCACAACCTGCAAGGCATCGACGTCGCAGTGCCGCTCGGCCGGCTCGTCGCCGTCACCGGGGTCTCCGGCTCCGGCAAGTCCACGCTGGTGCGCGAAGTGATCTACGAGGGCGTCCGCCGCCGACTGTCCGGGGACCGTCGGCGCTTCGACCGGTGTCGCGCGCTCCGGGGCGTCGGGCGGCTGGGTCGCGCCCTCGAGGTGGATGCGACCCCCGTGGGCAGGACGCCCCGCTCCGTGCCCGCGACGTACCTGAAGATCTGGGGCGAGATCCGGAACGCCCTCGCGCGCACGCGCGAGGCGCGCACCCGCGGCTACGGCCCGAGCCGCTTCTCCTTCAACCGCAAGGAAGGCCGTTGCCCGGAGTGCCGGGGACGGGGGCGGATCCTCGTCGAGATGTCCTTCCTGCCCGACGTCGAGGTGCCGTGCGAGCGCTGCGGTGGACGCCGATACGACGACGAGACGCTCGACGTGACCTGGCGAGGCCTCCACGCTGCCGACATCCTGGCCCTGACCTTCGCGGAAGCAGCGGAGATCTTCGGCGACTTCCCGCGTGTCGAGCCCTTCGTGCGGCTGATGAACGACGTGGGACTCGACTACCTGACGCTCGGCCAGCCCTCGACCACCCTCTCGGGCGGGGAGGCCCAACGCCTCAAGCTCGTCACGGAGTTGGGTCGATCCAGCGCCAACGGCGCGACGCTCTACGTGCTCGACGAGCCGACCGTCGGCCTGCACGGGGAGGACGTCGACCGGCTCCTCGTCGTCTTGCGCCGCTTCGTCGAGCGGGGCGACACCGTGCTCGTGATCGAGCACGACCTCGACTTCGTGGCGCGGTGCGACCACGTGATCGACCTGGGGCCCGAAGGGGGAGACCGCGGCGGGACCGTCGTCGCCCAGGGAAGTCCGCGGCAGGTGGCCCGCGCCCACCGTAGAAGTCACACGGGCCGCGCGCTCGCCGAGCGGCTGGCGCCTACGCGGAAGTCGCGGAAAACGGTGAGAACGTGAGCCTCGCCGAAGACCTGCGCACGCTCCCCAAGACCGACCTGCACCTCCATCTCGTCGGCGCCGTGCGCGCCACGACCGTCGTGGAGCTTGCGCGCCGCGTCGGGAGCCCGATCCAGGAAACCGCCGAGCGGGCCCTCGACGCGGGCTACGCGTTCTCCGACCTCCCCGCCTTCGTCGAGTTCTTCCTCGGCCTCTTCGATCTGCTGCTGCGACCAGGCGACCTCGAGCGTGTGACCTTCGAAGCGCTCGAGGACGCGGCGGAAGCCGGTGTCCGCTGGGCGGAGCTCCGCCTCACGCCGACGAGCCACCTGTCGCGCGGCGCGGACGAGGAGGCTCTCTTCGAGGGCGTCGAG
>JAUXCH010000013.1 GCA_030618975.1 Planctomycetia bacterium | reverse complement strand
CTTCCCTGATCGCGCTGCCGGCCCTCCCCCGGACGGGCGTCCCCGCCGAAGCGCTCCAGCGGCGCCCCGACGTCGAGGCCGCCTGGTGGCGCGTCCACGCCGCCGATCGCACGCTCGCGGCGTCGATCGCGCGGTGCTACCCGCGGCTGGACTTGAGCGCGAGCGCGATCCTCGGCGGCGCAGGCTTCGAGGTCCTCTTCATCGACCGCATCGCGAGCATCGCCGCGGGCCTCATGCAGCCCGTGATCGACGGCGGGGAGCGACGCGCACTGGTCGAGGCCGACACTGCACGGAAGCGCGAGCTCCTCCACGCCTACACCGACACCGTCCTGGTCGCACTGCAGGAGGTCGAAGACGCGCTGGTGCAGGAGGCCAAGGAGCGCGAACACCTCGAGAGCCTGGAGCGTCAGCACGAGCTGGCACGCCGGGTGGTCGAGACACTGCTCACGCGCTACGGTCAGGGAGCCTCCGCCTACCTGGACGTGCTGGCAGCGATCCAGTCCGAGCAATCCCTCGCCCTGAGCATCGTCAGCTCGAAGCGCCGGCTCATCACCTACCGCATCGATCTCTGCCGCGCTCTCGCCGGCCCCTGGCGGCCGGCCTGCACGCCGCGCGAAGCGCCGGCCAGGCCCGCCTGCCCACCCCTGGAAGGAGGCTCCGATGAGTAGCCCGTCGCCCACGGGATCTGCAGGCGGAACGGTGCTCCGCTTCCTCGGGAAGTTCCTCCTCCACGTCGTGCTGCCGTTGGCCGTGCTCGGGGGTGGCTACCTCGGCGCGCGTCACTTGATTGCGACGGCGCCCAGCACGCCGAAGAAGCACCGGACGCGTTCGGCACGCACCGTGGAGGTCGTCGAGGTCGAGTGCAGGACGGCGGCCCCGATGCTACAGGCCATGGGACTCGTCAAGCCCGCGCGCGAGGTCACGCTCCGCCCGCGGATCTCCGGCGAGGTGGTGGCGATCTCCGCCCAGTTCGAGCCCGGGGGACGTTTCGCGGCCGGCGAGGAGCTCCTCCGGATCGATCGCGCGGACTTCGACCTCGGCGTCGCGCAGGCGAAGGCTGGTCTCGACCAGGCCGCGACGGCCGAAGCGCAGGCGAAGACCTCACTGGCGCAGGCCGCAGCGACCCTCGACCAGCGGCGCGCCACGTTCGCGGAGGCGGAGGCCAACCTGCAGCTCGAGGAGGGATACCAGGCCGTCGCCCGCCGCGAGTTCGAGATGCTGGAAGGCGTGCGCGAACGTGCGAACCGCGATCTCGTCCTGCGGACGCCGCAGCTCGCCATCGCGACCGCGGGCGTGGCGTCGGCCCGAGCGGGTGTGGAGGCGGCCGAGGCAGGCATAGGGGCCGCCCAGGCCGGGATTGCGTCCGCCGCTGCGAACGTCGAGCTCGCCCGGGTGAAGCTGAGCCAAGCCGAGCTCGACCGGTCGCGTACGAGCCTGTCGTCGCCCTTCAACGCGTGGATCCGTGTGCGCTACGTCGAGGTCGGCGCCGTGATCGGCACGAACACGAATGTCGCGACCCTCGTCGGTACGGACGCCTACTGGGTCGAGGTGACGCTCCCCTTGAGCGACCTCGAGTGGCTTCGCCTGCCCCCTTCGACGAACGAAGGCGGCGCGAAGGTCGTGATCCGCGACGAGGCCGCGTGGGGCCCGGAGGGGAAGCGCACCGGTCGGCTGCTCAGACTCCTCGGGGATCTCGAGCCGGCAGGGCGTCTGGCTCGCCTGCTGGTCCTGGTCGAGGACCCGCTGCACCTCCAAGCGGATCCCGAGGAGCGCCACCCGCTGCTCACCGGCTCCTATGTCCGTGCGGAGATCGAGGGCCGGGACGTCGAGGACGTGGTCGTGATAGACCGGGCCTGGCTCCGGCACGGTGACGTCGTCTGGGTCATGGATGCGGAGAAGAAGCTCCGTATCCGCCAGGTCGAGATCCGCTGGCGCGGACGCAACCAGGTCTTCGTGACCGAGGGCCTCGAGCCGGGCGACCACGTGATCACGACGGATCTCGGTGCGCCCGTGGACGGCATGCCGCTGAAGGTGAAGCGTGACGCGCCCGAACGGGGCCGGCCGTGAAGGAGCGTCCGCCTCCGCTGTCCGGCGAGCACCGTGGCGTGATCGCGCGGATGGTCCACAACCGCGTCCTCCCCAACATCGTCATGCTCGTCTTCCTCTGCGGCGGCCTCTTCATGGCCACCCGCATCAAGCAGGAGGTGTTCCCGGAGTTCGACCTCGACATGGTGACGGTGCGCGTCCCCTACCCGGGCGCCAGCCCCGAGGAGGTGGAGCGCGGCATCCTGCTCGCCATCGAGGAGGCCGTGCAGGGCATCGACGGCGTCGAGGAGGTCGGGGCCGTCGCCGACGAGGGCGTCGGCACCGTCAGGGTGGAGTTGGAGGCGGGCACCGATCAGCAGCGGGTCTACCAGGACATCCAACAGCAGGTTGGCCGCATTCGCACCTTCCCCGTGGATGCCGAGGATCCCGTGACGAGCCTCGTCATCCGGCGACGAGAGGTGCTCGATCTCCAGATCTACGGCGACGTCGACGAATGGGTCCTGCGCGAACTGGCCGAGCAGGTCCGGGACCGGCTCCTGCAAAGCGAGGGCATCACCCAGATCGACTACGACGGCGTCCGTGCCTTCGAGATCCACGTCCAAATCTCGAAAGAGCAGCTTCGCGCGCTGGGCCTCACGCTCTCCGACGTGGCGCGCCGGATTCGCGAGAACGCCGTGGAGGTGCCGGGCGGCACGGTACGAACGGACGGCGGCGACGTGCTGCTGCGCATGCGAGAGCGGCGCGACTGGGCCGAGGAGTTTGCGGAGATCCCCATCGTGACGTCGGCCGAGGGCGCCGTCCGCACGCTCGGCGAGATCGCCGAGGTCGAGGACACATTCGCCGACGTCGACGTCTCGGCGACCTTCAACGGCAAGCGCTCCATCGGGCTCGAGGTCTACCGGGTGGGCGAGCAAACGCCGATCGGGGTTTCGGACGCCGTCCGCAGCGCGATGAAGGACATCGAGGAGGACCTGCCTCCGGGCGTTGCCTACGCCATCAGTTGGGACATGTCCAACATCTACCGGCAGCGCCTGAATCTGCTCCTGCGCAACGGCCTGCTCGGGCTCTCCCTCGTGCTCGTCGTGCTCGGCCTCTTCCTCGACTTCCGCCTCGCCTTCTGGGTCACGCTCGGCATCCCGACCGCCTTCCTCGGCGCGTTCCTCTTCCTGCCCTGGCTCGGCGTCACGATCAACATGATCTCGATGTTCGCGTTCATCGTGGCGATCGGCATCGTGGTCGACGACGCGATCGTCGCGGGCGAGAACATCTACCGGTACCGCGAGGAGGGTGCGGGCTTCGTCGAAGCCGCGATCAAGGGCGCCCGCGACGTGGCGATGCCCATCGGCTTCAGCATCGCCAGCAACGTGGTCGCCTTCATGCCCCTCCTCTTCGTGCCCGGCTTCATGGGCAAGGTCTGGGCCGTGATTCCCATGGTCGTCTTGACCGTGTTCCTCATCTCCTGGGTCGAGGCCCTCATCATCCTGCCGTCCCACCTCGCCCACGGCAGGCAGGGGTACGGAAACCCGATCGTCGCGTTCCTGGCCCGAGGTCAGCAGGCCTTCAGCCGGTTCTTCGTACGGATGGTGGAATCGGTCTACCGGCCGTTCCTCGGCTGGAGTCTCCGCGCCCGCTACTTGACGGTGGCCGTCATGTTCTCGACGCTGGCCCTCGTCACGGGCTACGCCTTCAGCGGCCGCCTCGGCTTCATCCTCATGCCGAAGGCGGAGTCGGACCGCGCCGAGGTGACGGCTCGACTGCCGTTTGGCTGCCCGCCCGCCGACGCCGAGAACGTCCGTGACCAGTTGGTGGCCTCGGCCCACCGCGTGTGGGAGGAGAACGGCGGCGACGAGCTGGCCACCGGGGTGTTCGCGCGGATCAACGAGCACGAGGTCAGCGGCACCGTCTTCCTCACGGCGCCCGAGATCCGCCCCATCAGCACGACGGCTTTCACGGACAAGTGGCGGGAGGCCACGGGGCCGGTTCTCGGCGTCGAGTCCCTGCGCTTCGTGTCGGACAGTGGGGGCCCGGGGCGCGGACCGTCGGTCACCGTGGAACTCGCCCATCGCGACATCGACGTGCTGGACCGGGCGAGCGAAGCCCTGGCCGCAGAGTTGGCGGAATTCGCGGCGACCAAGGACGTCGACGACGGATACACGCCCGGGAAGCGCCAGCTGGACTTCGCCATCCTCCCGGAGGGAAGGAGCCTCGGCCTCACCGCGAACATGGTCGCCCGGCAGGTGCGCGACTCGTTCTACGGCAGCGAGGCCCTGCGGCAGCAGCGCGGCCGCAACGAGGTCAAGGTCCTCGTCCGGCTCCCCGACGCCCAGCGGGTGAGCGAGTTCGACATCGAACAGCTGCTGATCCGCACGCCGGCGGGAACGGAGGTGCCGCTCCGCGAGATCGCCACGGTAGACGCCGGTCGTGCCTACACGACGATCAACCGACGCAACGGACGCCGCACCGTAACCGTCACCTCGAACGTCGCGCCGATCTCGGAGACGAACCGCGTCCTCGAGGATCTACGGACCGAGGTGTTGCCGCGTCTCGCGGACGAGTACCCAGGCCTCTCCTTCTCCTTCGAGGGGCGACAGGCCGAGATGCGCAAGGCGCTCGACAGCCTCAAGCAGGGGATGCTGCTCGCGATGATCGTGATCTACGTACTCCTGGCGATTCCCTTCCGGAGCTACGTCCAGCCCCTGATCGTGATGATCGCCATCCCGTTCGGCATCGTGGGCGCGATCTTCGGGCACCTCTGGATGGGATACAGCCTGAGCATCATCTCGCTGATGGGCGTTGTCGCACTCTCGGGCGTCGTGGTGAACGACTCGCTCCTGATGGTGGACCTCGCGAACCGTCTCCGAAAGCAGGGGATGGATGCCCGCGAGGCGATCCTCACGGCCGGGGTGCGACGCTTCCGCCCCATCCTCCTCACGACGCTCACGACCTTCGGCGGCCTGGCTCCGATGATCTTCGAGACGTCGCGTCAGGCACGATTCATGATCCCGATGGCGGTGAGCCTCGGGTACGGCATCGTCTTCGCGACGGGGATCACCCTCCTCCTGATCCCGAGCCTCTACGTGATCCTGGACGAGGTGGCTACCCTGCCGCGATCCCTCTGGGAGCGGCTGACCGGAGGTCGCCGCACTGACCGTTCTGATGCCAGCCGGGCGAACTGGAACTGACGGACTCGTGTCTGACACCGATCCGACAACTACGGCTGGCTGGCGAGGTGGCTCAGACGGCCGGGGACCCAGAGCCAGGGCGAAGCGTGCCGCGTGCTGAGAACAGGGCCACTACGCCCAGGAGCTCGACCTCGACCTCCGCGAAGTGAC
Organism: Planctomycetia bacterium; assembly: GCA_030618975.1. Taxonomy (GTDB): domain Bacteria; phylum Planctomycetota; class PLA2; order PLA2; family JAEUHO01; genus JAUXCH01. Next base: position 13,754 of record JAUXCH010000013.1, on the reverse strand, counting down.
GGAGCTACGCGTCACGACATTCCGCACTTTCTGTTCGAGTTCTCGACGCCTCCAGCTTGCGGCCGCGGCGCTGCGCCGTCTTCCCCGCGGCCTCGAGGCGTACCCCGTGGGCCCAGATCGCGCACGGGGCAGGTCGTCACCGCGAACTGAAATGCCCAATCGTCGCTCTCAGGAGCTGGACGCGGGCGCTCGGTCTTCGTCGGACCAATGAGCTTCCATGTCTGCCCTCGTCTTCGTACCCCGGTCGTGTCATGGATCCGTTTCGCGACCTACTCCGGCGCCCCCTCGACGCGGGGCTCGTGGTCTGCGGCCTCGGATCCGCCCGACGCAATGTAGCCCTCGATCGAGTCCGCGAGCGTTTCGAACGTCCACCGGCGCTTGGCGTCGTCGCTCTCCAGCAGCGTGACGCGAAATCCCATCCGGTCGCAACAGAAGGACGACAGCGGTACGACCACGATACCGGTGGAACCCATCAGGTAGTAGACGAACCGGACGTCGGGTTGCTGCGTCGTCGCCGTAAGCTCTTCGACGACTCGACGGGCGTCAGGCTGAGTGATCTCCAGCGTCATCTCGAGGTCGAGAACGCAGCGGTCGAAGAGGACGACCATGTAGAACGCCCCTTGCGGGCAGACAACGCGAATGCCGTCGACCCGATCGAGGATCTCGCAGGCCTCCTTGGCCCGTCGCTCATAGGTTGCGTTGCGTTGCTCCAGGTAGCCGGCGTACTCGGGATGCTCCATGATCAGCGGAATCGCCCGCTGCGGCAGCGTGGTGGAGCAGACCTCCAGCATCTTCGCGTCGACCAGGCTCTTGCTGTAGCGCGCGAACACCGGATCGCGTTGACGATTGTAGATTTCGGCCCAGCCGCAGCGCGCCCCGGGCCACGGGATCTCCTTGGATATCCCCTTGAGCGAGATCCCACAGACATCGCCGATGATGTCACTGAGCGGCACGACAGGCGCGCCGTTGTAGATGAGATTGAGATACACCTCGTCGAAGACGAGAAAGAGATCGTGCGCACGCGCGATGTCCACGACCTCCTCCAATAGCCCGCGCGGGTAGACCACGCCGGTCGGGTTGTCCGGGTTGATGATCAGGATGCCGGCAATCGACGGGTTGTAGCTGACCTTGCGGCCCAACTCCTGGATGTCCGGAAGCCAGCCGCGATCCGGGTCCAACGTGTAGGTGATCGGTGCATCGCCAGCGTGTGCGCCCTCGGCGGAGGAGTGCGTCGAGTAGGCCGGAGACGGACCGATCACGCGCGCTTCGCGGCGCAGGAACCCGTAGATCTTCGAGATCGCATCGCCCAGGCCGTTGAAGAAGAGGATGTCGTCGGGGTGAATCCGAACACCGCCGCGGCGGTTGACCTTCTCCGCGAGGAAGATGCGCGTCTCGGCGACTCCCTGCGTCGAGGAGTAGGCGTAGGAGTCGTCATCGTGGACCAGATCGGCGACGATCGCCTTGATCCACGCGGGCACACACTCCCCCTTGCGGACCGGGTCGCCGATGTTCTCCCAGGTGATCCGGACACCGAGCGACTCCAACCTGCGGGCCTGCGCGACGATTTCCCGGATGGCGTACGTGAGCTCGTCCGCACCGGGGTGAACGATGTTCCGTCGCATTCCACGGCTCCCGGGCGGCCTCGATCCGCCTGACCCGCCACTGTCCCAGGAGGCGCGCGCTCGCGCAACCGTTCGACGCGGGCCCTACTCTGGGGTCGATACGGGTACTCCTTCTTGACCGGCACGATGAGGATTCGAATGGGTCCTCCTCCATTCCAAGCCAATATGCGCGGCATGACCTCCCCCGCATGGCACATCTTCAAGTTCGGCGGCACCAGTCTCGCTGATGCGGCACGCATCGCGCATGCCGCCGATCTGACGACGGAGGCCCTCGCCTGTGACCAGGGGTCGACGCGCATCGCGGTGGTCGTGTCGGCACTGGGCGGGGCCACCGACGCGTTGATCCGCGCCACCGAGTTGGCCAGAGCCCCCGACTACGGCTACGAAGGCGTCGTCGATGCCCTCCGCCAGCGTGTGGTCGCCACCGCCCAGCAGCTCCTCGCCGCACGAGCCGGCCCGGTCATCGCGGCGATCGACCGCGATGTCTCCGACATCCGGGACCTGCTGCGAGGCGTCCGGATCGCCGGGGTCTGCCCCGAGACGACGATCGAGCTGATCAGCGGATTCGGCGAGATCTGGTCGGCGCAGTTGTTCCAGTCGCTGCTCGCCGGGCGCGGCGCATCCGCCGCCTGGCTGGATGCCCGCGAGGTGCTCGTCGTCACCCACGACGAAACCGGGCCGGTGGTCCGCTGGGAGGAGACCCGGGAGCGTCTCGCCACGCATTCCGACGCGCTCGAGGCGACATTGCTCGTCATCACCGGCTACGTTGCCCGTACTCCCGAGGGGATTCCGACGACGCTCAAGCGAAACGGGAGCGACTTCACCGCCGCGATCTTCGGGCACCTGCTGGACGCGCGGCGCATCACGATCTGGACCGACGTCGACGGCGTGATGAGCGCCGACCCCCGCCTGGTTCCCGAGGCGAGCGTCCTGCCGACGCTGTCCTATAGCGAGGCGATGGAGCTCGCCTACTTCGGAGCCGAGATCCTGCACCCACAGACCATGGCGCCGGTCATCGAGAGCGGAATCCCGATCTACATCAAGAACGCCGCCGCGCCGGACCGGCCCGGAACCCACATCTCCGGCCAGGTGACGGCAGCGCCGACCGGTCGCGAACAGGCACGGGTCGCAGTCAAGGGGTTCTCCTCGGTATCGAACGTGTCGCTGCTCAGCCTGGAAGGCACCGGCATGATCGGCGTGCCCGGGGTGGCGAGCCGGATGTTCTACGCGCTGCGCGAGGTCGGGGTGTCGGTCATCATGATCTCGCAGGCGAGCTCCGAACACTCGGTGTGCATCGCCGTCCCCGATCACCAAGCCGAACCCGCGCGTCATGCCGTGCAGCGGGCGTTCGCCGCCGAGCTCCAGCACGGCCAGGTGCAGCGCGTCGATCTGTCCGGCCCGTACAGCATCCTCGCCGCAGTCGGCGACAACATGGTGCGGACCCCCGGTGTCGCGGGACGGTTCTTCGGGGCCCTCGGCCGGGCCGGCATCAACGTGCGGGCCATCGCGCAGGGCGCCTCCGAGCGCAACATCTCCGTGGTGGTCGCCGCCGAGGACACGGCACGGGCACTCCGGGCGGTGCACGCCGGGTTCTACCTCTCGGAGCAGACCCTGTCGGTCGGCATCGTCGGCCCGGGACACGTAGGCGCCGAGCTGCTGCGGCAATTCGCGGCGCAAGCCGAGTCGCTGCGCGCCAACTTCCGCATCCAGCTTCGGGTTCGCGCCGTCGCCAACTCCAGGAAGATGCTCTTGGCCGAGCGCGATGTCGGCGCGGGCTGGGCCGACGCGCTCCGAGCGGACGGCACGGACATGGACCTCGATGCCTTCACGCGCCACGTGCAGGCCGAACACCTGCCGCACGCGGTGATTCTCGACTGCTCGGCGAGCGAGGACGTGGCGAAGCGCTACGTCGGGTGGCTCGAGCGCGGCATCCACGTCATCACGCCGAACAAGAAGGGAAACACGGCGTCGCTCGAAATCTACCGGCGGCTGCGCGAGCTCGGCGGTCGCGTGTCCACGCAGTACCTCTACGAGGCGACGGTCGGTGCCGGCCTGCCGGTAATCAACACGCTGCGCGACCTGCTCGAGACCGGCGATCGCATCCACCGCATCGAAGGGGTGTTGTCGGGGAGCTTGTCGTTTCTGCTCCACAGATTCGGCGCCGACTGCACGTTCTCGAATGCCGTCGCCGAGGCGCGAGCCCGCGGCTACACGGAGCCGCACCCGCGGGACGACCTGTCGGGCATGGACGTCGCCCGCAAGGCCGTGATCCTCGGGCGCGAGATCGGCCTCCCCATCGAGCTCCGGGACATCGCCATCGAGAGCCTGGTGCCCGCGGAGCTGACCGACTGCGACGACCCCGCCGCGTTCGTCGCCCGCCTCCGGAGTGCCGACGCCGAGATGGAGGCCCGCCGTCTCGAGGCCGAGACCGCAGGCGAGGTGCTGCGCTACGTCGCCGCGATCGAGGCGGGCGGCACCGTCGAAGTCGGCCTGCGCCGGTTCCGCATCGACTCCCCCATGGCACGCGTGGCCGGCGGCGACAACATCATCATCTTCACCACCGACCGCTACGCTGAGCAGCCGCTGATCGTTCAGGGTCCGGGTGCCGGCCCCACGGTTACCGCGGCCGGGGTCTTCGGCGACCTGCTGCGGCTGGCGTCTTCGCTGGGAACCCCACAATGAACGGCGTCAAGGTCTTCGCGCCGGCCACCGTCGCCAACGTCGCCGTCGGTTTCGACATCCTCGGGTTCGCGTTCGACGAGCTCGCCGACACCGTCACGGTGCACCGGATCGACGATCCGGACCCCGATCAGCCCGTCGTGCTCGACGGATTTCGCGGTGCCGACTTCGAGGGCGATCAGGACCTGCCGACGGAGCCGCGCGACAACACTGCGACGCGCGCGCTACTGGCCATGGTCGAAGACCTCGGGTTGTCGTGCGGCTTCCGAGTGCAGTTGGAAAAGGGCATTCCACTGGGGTCCGGGATGGGCGGATCCGCCGCGTCGGCGGTCGGCGCCGTGGTCGGCGCCAACGCCCTCCTGGAGGGCGTCCTGGCGGACGCGCCGCTCTCACGGCATCAACTGCTCGCATACGCACTGGCCGGCGAGGCGGCCGCGAGTGGCGCGGCGCACGGCGACAACGTCGCACCGTGTCTCTTCGGCGGGCTGTGCTGTTTCCTGCCCTTCGACCCGCCCCGGGTGCTGCAACTGCCGGTCCCGAGCGGGCTGACCTGCGTTCTGGTCCGCCCGCGCATGCGCCTGGACACCTTGGCGCAGCGCGCGCTCCTGGCCACCGAGGTGCCGCTGGATGCCTACGTTCGGCAGTCCGCGCACCTGGCGGGATTCATCGCGGCCTGCTACCGCGATGATCTCGAGCTCCTACGTGCCGCAATGCGAGACCTCGTCATCGCCCCGCAGCGCGGGCCGTCGATTCCCGGATTCGAGCAGGCCGGTGCCGCCGCGCGGGACCGCGGCGCCCTGGGATGCTCGATCGCGGGCTCGGGGCCGAGCCTGTTCGCCTGGGTCGCCGATCCGGCGCAGGGCCGGGTGGTCGGCGACGCGATGGTGGGCGCCCTGCAGGAGCACGGCACCACGGCGGACGCGTGGGTCGGCGCGCTGTCGCCCCAGGGTGCCCGGATCGAGGTGACCCCATGACTCGGTTTCGCAGCACGCGCGGCTCCGGCGCCGAGGCGAGCTTCTCGGTGGCGATGGAGCTGGGGCTGGCCCCCGACGGCGGGCTCTTCGTGCCCGTTCGCTTCCCCACGTTCGAGATGACCGAGTTCCGGGACCTCGAGCTCGACTCCGACGATGCCCTGGCCCGCATCGCCACGCCGCTCCTGACGCCGTTCTTCGCCGGCGACCCACTCGCCCCCCATCTCGCCGCGATCTGTCGCCGGGCGTTCTCGTTCCCGATCCCCCTGGCCGACACGCCGGCGACGTCACCGCAACCCGATGCCGCGGTGCTCGAGCTCTACCACGGCCCCACGGCGGCGTTCAAAGACATCGGTGCGCGCTTCCTGGCCGAGTGTTTCGCTCACCTCGATGACCGACATGCCGGCCCGCGCACCGTGCTGGTCGCGACCTCGGGGGACACCGGAGGCGCGGTCGCATCCGCCCTGGACGGCCAACCGGGCATCGAAGTCGTCATCCTGTTTCCCCGGGGCGGCGTCTCCGCCGAGCAGCAGCACCAGCTGACCTGCTGGGGCGACAACGTGCACTCGTTTTCCGTGCGCGGCACCTTCGACGACTGCCAACGCGTGGTCAAGCAGGCATTCGCGGACGACACCTGGCGAAGCGAACGCCGACTGACGACGGCCAACAGCATCAACATCGCACGGTTGCTGCCACAGACGGCGTACTACGCGCACGCCGCGTTGCGCTTCGTCGCCTCGCGCGGCGAGACGCCCAACTTCATCGTGCCTTCGGGCAACGTCGGCAATGCCACCGCGGCGCTGTGGGCCAAGGCGATGGGGTTCCCGGTCAAGCGAGTGGTGATGGCGACCAACAGCAACCGTGCGGTGCCGGACTATCTGGACACCGGCGAGTGGATCCCGCGGCCCTCGCAGCCGACCCTGGCGAACGCGATGGACGTCGGGGATCCGAGCAACATGGAGCGCGTGTTCGACCTGCTTCCGACCATCGACGCAGTTCGCGAACAGGTCGGGTCGATGGCGGTCGACGACGCGCAGATCGGCGCCATGATCGAGGCGGGGCCGACCCACTGGGGCCGCGTGTTCGACCCGCATACGGCCATCGCGGTACACGTGCTCGCCACCCACCCGGAGCTGGCACCCGCGGTGACCGTGGCGACCGCCCACCCGGCGAAGTTCAAGGACGTCGTCGAGCCGCGGATAGGCCGCGCCGTCGAGATGCCGTCGGCGCTAGCCGAGTTGATGTCCCGGAAGAACAGCTGGACCGAGATCGACCCGGACCTCACCGCCCTACGACGGGCGCTCATCTGACAGCCCGCTGAAAAACCGGCCTCTTGCGCGGAGATCGTCCTCACCCAACGGCTTCCGAGCTCGCTGCGCTTCACGCAGCCGTGCTGTCAACCAGGACATTCTGCACATCCTCTCCGAGTTCCCCTCTCCCCATCCTGGCCGTGCAGAGAACCGAGACATTCTGTTGATTCTCGGCGAGTACTCGTCACCCGGCCGAGCGGTCACGCCCGCGGGGCGGGATTCCATCACGGCCCCGGGACGCGTTGGGGGCACGGGACGACCCCGCCGTCCCCTTCCCACGGCGCCCTCCCCGATCCGCTGAGGCCCTCGCCATCAGGAGAGCGTCGCTCACACCATCGGTCGCCCCCCCCCGTCGTGCTCGGTACCCTCCTCCAACTTCCTTGATGGCCGCCACGATGCGCGCGGCAAGAGAGGGTCGCCCATGGGCAGCGTCGGTCGCAACGAGCCGTGTCCCTGCGGAAGCGGGAAGAAGTACAAGCGTTGCTGCCTGCGCCGCGACGAGCAGACGCTGGCCGAGAGTCCGGATGCCCACGCTGGAGGCCAGGTCGCCGAGGTTGCGGCGCACCCGCCTGACTCTGCCGGATTGAGGGGCATGCTTCCGCCCATGCGGCCGTACGCGATGGTGCAGATGGGGGAGGACTCGCCGCAGTTCGAGCGCATGCGGGAGCGCGATCCGAAGCAGTGGGCGATGCGTACGGTCGAAGGCGTTGCGGCGCTCTCGATCGAGGTGTTGCGGGACCGGCTGACCGAGATGGGCATCGACGCCTCCCGAGAGACCTTCATTGCGGCCGCAGCCGGTGAGCGTTCCGCATGGGACGTCTCCCTGGGGTGGTTAGGTGGGCGTCCGAAAAGCTCGCTTCCCCGCTTCGCCGAGGACTTCGCAGGCCTTGCAGCATGTCGCCTCTGGGAGGAGTACCTTCCCGAGCGGCCGTCGATCGAGATGGTGGACGACTGGATGCAGGAGGGGTACCGGCTCGGCGGGGAGAGCGGGCCCCCCGAAGTGTGCGAGCTCTGGTGGAAGGTCTGGGAGTACGTACAAGAGCGAGTCGCGTCCACGATGCGCAACAGGGAGAGCGTGGACGCGATGTACCAGGGAATGCAGTCGATCTACAACTGGACCCAGGACTTCACGCTCGCCCTCATCAACGCATCCATCGGCGACTCGACCTGGACCGAGCGGGGGATCGAGTACCACCGCGAGCTGCTCGAGCGGTTCCCTGACGACGACCAGCACGTGATCAACCTCACGCGCGCAGACCTCGCGGAGCTACTGATCAGAGCGGGGCAGAGGGCCGAGGGGGAGGGCATCCTGCGCGCGCTCGTGGCGGAGCATCCGGATCGGTCGGTCGGGTACTGCCGGCTCGCGGACGAACTGCAGCACGAGGACCCGGAGCAGGCCCTGGCCCTGCTGCTGGAGGCCCGAGACCGGCCCGTCGAGGACGTGCTTCACAGCGGCATCGAGGACCGGATCGAGACGGTTCGAGCCATCGTGGGGGAACGGGGAAGCTGACACTCCCGCCTCCGGGGCATGGCCAGCAGCAACGTGCCGCGTCGCCCGCGGCGTGGTCGAGGGCGTGCCCGCCGCCCGAGGATGCCGGCGTCGGGAGGGAGTGCATTGACCCCCGTCAAGAGGCGTGCGAAGGCGGGGACCATCGTCCGAATCACAGCGACCCTACTGCAGGTACCCCTCAGGGAGACTCGGCTTCGTCCTGCGGCAGATGGCATCGCTTGGCGGGAGAGCAGGAGATTCGAACCCTCCCGGTCTTGAACGTACGACTCCCCGAGTCACCTCCTGCCTCGACGATGGTGGGTAGGGGGCCTGCCCAGCACACCGTCGAGGACCTCGCCCAGACGCCACTTGCGGGAGTACTTCGCCCGGAGCTCCTCCACGTACGTCTGCCAGTCCCCGGCCCGTCCGAGGCGTCGGTAGAGAGGGCGCATCGCCTTCAGGTGCCTGGCGGCTTCCGCGTATACGTCGGGCTTCTTCTGCGCGGCCGCGGCTTCCGCCGCCTCGGCGTAGATCTCCAGCGCCCGTGCGGGGTGGGTCGCCTGGACCGCCTTCGCGACGAGCAGGTCGTCCCCACGGCGGCCGAACCAGCGCTCCTTCCTCCGTCGCTCCCGTACGCGGTCGTAGAAGGTGAGGATCTCAGCGGGGTTCCCGTCGGCGAGGGCGATCCTGAACCGCACGAGAAGGAGGCGCCCACCCGTCGTCGCGGGGGAGCGAGCCGGTACGGGGACGGGCGGGAGCCCCCACAGCATCCCAGCCGCGTCCCGTTCGAGCTCATCGTATGTTCCGGAACTGGCCTCGCCGTATGCTTCGAGGAAGGTGAGGGCCCCCTTTCGCGCCGCCCGTTTCACGCGCGCCTTGCCGGCTGCGTCGAGCAGCCTCTCGTAGGTAGCCACGCTCGGAAGGCACCGGAACTGCTCGGCCCGCAGTGCCGCGAGACGTGTCCACCCCCGCTGCGCGGCCACGGCCTCCAGCAGCAGATCCTGCAGCATGATGTCGGGGCGCTCCGTGGCCGCCAGGCCCTCGAGTGCGCGTCGCTCTGCCTCCTCCGGCCGGCGATCGGAGAGGAGCCTACGCACCCACTCCTCGTACGCCCCCGCGGACCGCGCCTCACCGGCTCGCACGGCTTCGGCCTCGTTCGCGCGTCCGGCCCGATCGAGCGCGTCTACGCAGGCGTCGACGAGCTTCTTGCGGCCGTACCCTCCGCTCCGCCGCGCGTCTTGCTCGGGAACGGGCTGCTCCCCGATGCGGTCGTGGAGAGCGTCGGCCACGTCGCTCCACACGGCCTTCTTCCGGTACCTCCGCTTCACCTTCTCGATGTCGGGCACCAGCCCGAACTCGTCCGCGAGACGGAGGTCGATCGCGAAGAGCACCTGCGCGCTCGGCGTGAGCCGGCTCTGCGGCAGGGCGCGCCAGGCGGTCTCCAGGCAGGACGTGACCTCGAAGCCGACGCAGTCGTCGTGGTGGCGGAGTTCCACTTCCTGGCCGCCTTTGTCGAGCAGGGCGGGAACGAGGTCCAGGAGCGCGTCGGCGCCGTCCGCCTCGAGGAGGGCTTCCATGCTGCGGCGGAGCGCGTGGTAGTCCGTCTCCTCGGACGTTCCAGGGCCGTTCCACGTGTGGTCATAGTCGGGCTCGGTGGGCATGGCTGCGATCAGGTTCTCGACGCGCGCCGCCAACTCGCCCTGTTCGCGGCCCTCCAGCACGCGCTTCTCTTCGAGCCACGCGGCGAAGTCCGGTACCGCGCGGCGAGCCTCGAACACCAGATCCCGCAGGGCGTCGGGAGTGAGAGTCCGCACGTATCGGGTGAGCGCCTCCCGTCTTCGTCCCGCGGACACGAATTTCTTGCCCCGCATCTTCTTCGGCCTCTTCGTGCCTCGCTTCTTCCTCGGTGTCATGACCCACTTCTACCGGCGAGGATCGACGGTCACTGGCCGGCGGCGGGGTGCGTCGCGGGGACGCGATCCGTCGAGTCGAGCGGGCTCCGGAAGGTCAGAGATGTTGTGAAATCGAATCTGTTCTTGCACAACACGGTGGACCGCGTTACATCCATCTCTCCTACGAGCCCCGGAGTCGCCCATGGCCTACGTCCGAAACCACGGCAACCAGCTCGCCATCGTCCAGGGCGAGCGTGACCCCGAGACCGGCAAGGTCCAGCAGCATGTGCTGTTCAGCATCTGCTCGAAGCCCGAGGCCATGGCCGTGCTGGACCCGTCGGAGAGCGGTTGGCGTCTCGACCACATGCTCGAGCAGCGCTACTCGCAAATCCGTTTCGATTGGGGCAAGATCCGAAGAGGCATCGAAGAGCGCGTGGAATCGCTGCCCGACAGCTACCCGTACAAGGCCGGCGAGGTCCTGGGCCGCTTTCGAGACGATCTCTGCGCCTTCACCCGCCAGCTGGGCATGGCAGACCCACAGAGCGCCTACTCGGCCGCGGAACTGGTCAGCAGCCAGCGTCTGGAGCTGGAGTACGTGCGTGACCTGATCACGTGGCGCCTGGAGGTCTGCGAACAAGAGCCCGGCGAGTGGAACGGCGACAACGAGTTCTTCTGGCGCCACCGCGTCCTGTCGAGTGACTACCCGCCCGAGATCATCGAGTTGATGGCCGAGACGTACGCCAAGCGCGACCTGGACCGGCTGGAGGTCTTCGCGCGGTTCTTCGTCGACTGCTACGAGGACTACGCTGAAGGCTACAACTACCTCGGTCTGGCCGCCCAGGAGCGGGGGGAGTTGGAGCAGGCTATCGAGTGTTTCCAGCAGGCCCTGACGGAAGGCCGCAAGCTGTTCCGGAAGCGCATGCCGAAGAAGCGCTACTGGGTCGATCACGACACCCGCCCGTACATGCGTGGCCTGCGAAACCTGGCCGTCGCCAAGATGCTGCTCACCCGCTACGACGATGCGTTGGCGGTGTGCGAGCGCATGGAGCGGGAGTGCGGCGACAACGAGGCCGCCGTCAGCTTTCGAGCGCACATCTACCTGAACATGGGCCGATGGTCGGACGCGCGCGAGATGGCGAACTCCGTTGTTCGGATCTGGCCCGAGCACGCGTACGTCGCCGCCTTCGCCTCGCTGGAGTTGGGCGAACGGCGCGAAGCCTTGTGCCTATTCCTCCACGGAGCCCTAACCCGCCCGCGGACGGGGCGAGTGCTTCTGGGCCTGCGAAGCTCGAGAGCGGAAGGCTACATGCAGATCAGCGACCACAACACCGGCGTGGACGAGACGGAGTATCTCGAGAGCTACCTCGCCAAGCTCTCACGTTCCTCTCGGAGTCTTCTGAAACGCATCCTGTCCGCGCCGACCACCAAGGCCCTTCTCGCAGAGTACGAGGAGGTCGCCATGCGTCGAGGGGAGGAGCGCACCGCCGGCAGAAGCGAGGCCTTCGACCGCATGGTGCGGATGCAGAGCATCGAGTTCGCTCGTGAGGCAGCCGAGAAGGTGTGGGTGGAGGTGACGGGCTGAGCCCGCCAAGAAGGGGCCTTGCTTCGAGGACCGGGATCGTGCGCGGCCAAGCAGGACCCCGGGAGCGGCACCCGCACGGCCACCACGCTCACGTGCGCTGCGGCGCCGGGCGTGAGCCAGACCGGCGCGTTTGTGGGGAGCACATGTCACGACGAACGGGTCCACTCGTACTTTTCCTTGAGACCATTCAAGTGGGTGTGTGGAAGAAGTCCATCATGCTGGAGCCTCCCGACAACAATGCCGGGCGCAACGCCAACTCCACTCGCAAATCGGACTACCGTGCTGCGGCTCCAGTGCGGTCCGAGGCTGACTAGCCTCTGGTAGTCGGCAGGGGGAACAAGGAGGTCAGCCGAAAACCTATCTGCTTCGAGTTCTTCCGTGGTCTTCGGCTGCCTCTCATCTGCCTCGACGAATACAGCCTTCTTCGGATGCAGAACGATGTGACCGCATTCATGAAAGAAGCTGAACCAAAGGTGGTCATTCGTTCTGTAACGAAGGCTTAGTTGGATGAGCGCCTTGGTTGGAGTCAGCCAGCGCGCAGCTCCACTGCAACGAGCCCCCTTCACCTGAGGGACAAACACCACTGCCACACCTGCGTTGGCACAGCTCTCCACGACCTTGGGAACGAACTCCCTCGGCGAATCTGCCGTCAGCCCTCGGAGATCGGTCAGGATTCGTACGAACCGATTCCTGTCGTAGCTTCCACACTGGATCTCTTGGGACAGGAGTTCGCCTCTCCTGAGCCACGCTGCGACCGGGCCGGGACTAGATCCGAACGCTGGTGACATGCGGAACGCCGCCTGCGGTGCTCTGTAGACCCCTTCCCATTGCGTCACACTCGCGACACCGAAGAAGCGAAGGCACTCAAGCACCTGCTCCACCTTCTTGCGGCACTTCTGCACCCATCCCTTCCGCACCATGTCAGCTACAGGTAGCGTCCTGAGCCAGTCCACCTGCTCAGCCATCTCCTTGTCCGCATCGGTTCGTGCCAGGGAGGCGCGGTAAGCCTGTTCAAGATTGGTCCAGAAGAGGGCATCGATCCCGAGGACACGCTCCAGGAGAAGCGCCAACTCGGGTGTGATCGGGGCCTTCCCCTTCACAACCTCATTGATGTTCTTGGTTGTGCGGCCGACGCGCTTAGCCAGATCCGCTTGGGAGAGCCCCTGTGCCTCAAGGACATCCACGAGGGTCTCGCCCGGGAGCGTGACGCGGTCGGGTGCGTACTCGGTCTTGCCGGTGCTAACCATGGGTGTCCTTGATTCCTGCCACCTCGATGGCGGTGATCTTCGAGAGGTCATCTCCCCCGTGTTCGTCCTTGGGAACCGGATCATGATTCGGCCTGATGAGCAGTCGCTGAGGATGGACCAAGTCCAGCGAGTAGTGACCAGAGAGCGCACCCTTGAGCGGATGGAGCCGACCGAGCCCAGGTCCCCGCATGATCTTCAGGGTGGGGGCGGCACTCAGTTGATCCAGTCGCTTGCGGATGATCTTGGCCATTCTCGCGCCGTACGACCGCGCCAACTCCCTGTCAGAGTTGAGGCTCTTTCTCAGGCGATTGCTGCCGAAGACGATATGCACGCGCCCGAGGTTCGTCAAGTTTCATGCACCGGAATGGTGCATGATTTCTATTGAATATACGGGGAGTGGGGACGTTCTTCTAGCCATATCCGCTGAACCGGTGGCGCCTGCGCATTCCACATGGCCGCAACGCTCGCGTGGGCTTGCTGGCGGGGGCCAAAGTGGGGGCCATCTCGTTGCGCTCCACGACCACTCGTTGCGTCCCTGTGCGTCAAGCGACCGCCGTCATGCCCTCGGGATGAATGACCGCAAGTTCCGGCGGCCAAAGGGCTTGGGCCCGGAGAGCCCAGAAGATGGGTGGCGGGAGAGCAAGGGAACGGCCGAAGACCGCCCTGAGTGCGTCGAAGGGTCGAACCCTTCCAACCGCCATCGCTGACGCTCGCAACGGTTTTGAAGGCCGGGGCCTGATTCCCGTAAGTCGTTGCGGAGCTGCGTGTTCCACGCAGCCGAGTCGGTGGGTGGGGCCATTCCGGGGGCCATCTCGATCGGCCGTTCGCCGCCATCGAGCGGTTGCACTTGTGTGCAAACCACCGCGTCGATTCACTGGCTTCATGGATGGAGCACAAGGTACTGCGGCCGAGGAAGTCGGTTGACGGACAATTTTTTGGCAGTTCTTTTTATGAACAAGCTT
>JAUXCH010000594.1 GCA_030618975.1 Planctomycetia bacterium | reverse complement strand
TCCTCTTGCTCCCCCTCTGGGTAGTTGTCGATCACAACGCGCAGTGGATTCAGCACGGCCATTCTGCGAGGGGCACGCCGGTTCAGGTCGTCGCGCAGGCAGTGCTCGAGCAGCGCCACGTCGATGATGTTCTCGCGCTTCGCGATGCCGACCTTCTCCCAGAAGGCCCGGATCGCCGCCGGGGTGTAGCCGCGGCGCCTCAGCCCCGAAAGCGTCGGCATGCGGGGGTCGTCCCACCCGTTCACGTGGCCTTCGTCGACCAGTCGGATCAGCTTCCGCTTCGACGTGATCGTGTAGGAGATGTTGCCGCGGGCGAACTCGATCTGCCGGCTGGGGAAGATGCCGAGCTTCTCGATGAACCAGTCGTAGAGCGGCCGGTGGTTCTCGAAGCCGGTGTCGCACAGCGAGTGCGTGATCCCCTCGATCGAGTCGCTCTGGCCGTGCGCCCAGTCGTACAGCGGGTAGATGCACCACGCGTCGCCGGTGCGGTCGTGGGGCGCGTGGAGGATCCTGTACATCACCGGATCGCGGAGGTTGAGGTTCGGCGCGGCCATGTCGATCTTCGCGCGGAGCACCCGCGCGCCGTTCTCGAACTCGCCGTTCTTCATCCGCTCGAAGAGGTCGAGGTTCTCGTTCACGCTCCGGCAACGGTAGGGCGACGCGCGGCCGGCCTCGGTCGGGGTGCCGCGGGTATCCCGGATCTCCTCCGGCGTCTGGTCGTCGACGTAGGCGAGGCCCTTCTTCACGAGCTCCACGGCCCAGTCGTAGAGCTGGGCGAAGTAGTCGGAGGCGTAGACCTCCTGCTCGCCCCAGTCGAAGCCGAGCCACCGGATGTCCGCCTGGATGGCCTCGGCGTACGCCCGCTCCTCCTTCATGGGGTTCGTGTCGTCGAATCTCAGGTTCGTGCGCCCGTCGAAGTCCTCGGCGACGCCGAAGTCGATGCAGATCGCCTTCGCGTGCCCGATGTGGAGGTACCCGTTGGGCTCGGGAGGGAAGCGCGTCACGACGGGACGCTTCGTCCGGCCCGACGCCAGGTCCTCGGCCACGGCCTGACGGATGAAGTCCTCGCGGGGCGCGGGTGTCGAGGTCTCGTCGGCTTGGCTCATGGCGGGTTCCTCGGGGACGAAGACGCGGATTGTAGGGGCGCCCGGGCAGGGCGAACCCCTGCCCGTCGAGCCCCCGAAAGTCGAGGGGGCGGAACGCGCCCGGGTAGACTCCCGCGCATGAGCCAGGTCGTCACCCGCTTCGCCCCCTCTCCCACCGGCGCCCTCCACGTGGGCGGCGCCCGGACCGCCCTGTTCGCGTGGGCCTTCGCCCGCGGCCACGGCGGCCGGTTCCTCCTCCGCCTCGAGGACACGGACCGCGCCCGCTCCTCCGCCAAGAGCACGCTCGGGCTCCTGAAGGACCTCGAGTGGCTCGGCATCGACTGGGACGAGGGACCGCGGGCCGACGCGGACGACCCCTACGCCGCCGAGGGCCAGGCAGGCGCGAACGGCCCCTACTTCCAGAGCCAGCGGCTCCCCCTCTACCGGGAGCACGTCGACCGCCTCCTCGCGAGCGGGCGCGCCTACGAGGACGACGGTGCCGTTCGCTTCCGGATGGGCGAGGACGTTTCGTTCGAGGACGCCGTCTACGGCCGGGTCGACGTCCAGGGCAGCGAGCTCGAGGACTTCGTCATCCTGAAGTCCGACGGCTTTCCGACGTACCACCTCGCCGTGGTCGTCGACGACGCCTTGATGGAGGTGACGCACGTCCTCCGCGGCCAGGAGCACCTCACCAACACGCCGAAGCACGTGGCGCTCCAGGACGCGCTCGGCTTCGCCCGCCCCGTCTACGCCCACATGCCCTCGATCCTCATCCGCGACGGCTCGAAGATGAGCAAGCGGGACAAGGCGAAGGTCGCCCGCAAGGCCGCCCAGGACGCCGGGCTCACGAGCGTGGAGGGCGTCGACGACCCGGCGTTCGCGGCCTTCCTCGCCAAGGAGAGCGACGACGTGGCGGTCGCGCAGCGAATCGCGTCCGCGCTCGACCTCGAGCTCCCCGAGATCGAGGTCGCCGACTTCCTCCGCAGCGGCTACCTGTCCGAGACCCTCTGCAACTACCTCTCGCTGCTCGGCTGGAGCCCGGGGGACGACGCGGAACGTTTCGACCGCGCCTTCCTCGTCGAGCACTTCGACCTGGAGCGCATCGGCCGCTCCAACGCGAAGTTCGACCGCGACAAGCTCTTCCGCTTCGACGCCGACGACCTGGCGGCGATGCCCGCCGAGGCGTTTCGCGACCGCTGGCGGGCGCACTGCGAGCTCTTCGAGCCCGCCTACGTCGAGCGCCTCGACGACGACGCCTTCACCAAGCTCGCGGCGGCCTACCAGCCGCGCAGCCGCACCCTCCAGGAGCCGTGCCGGCTCGCCCGCTTCTTCCTCCTCGACGACGACGACATCGTCTACGACGCGAAGGCCGTGAAGAAGTGGCTCGCGAAGAACGACGGCCAGGGCTTCGGCGTCCTCCGCGCCCTGCGCGACCGCCTCGCCGGCCTCGACGACTTCTCGCCCGAGGCGATCGAGGCCTCGCTCGCGTCCTACGCCGAGGCGGAGGGCCTCGGCATGGGCAAGGTCGCGCAGCCCTTGCGCGTCGCGGTGAGCGGCGCGGCCGTCAGTCCCGGCATCGGCGACACGCTCGCCCTCCTGGGCCAGGACGCCGTCCTCGCGCGCGTCGACCGCTGCCTCGCCGTCACGCAGCCGGCGTAGTACCAGCGACTACCCGTCGCGAACCGCCTCGATGCACCTCGAGGGCGGCCTCCACGTCCTCCCGAACCCGCGGCAGCAGGCTCGTGAACTCGTCCATGGACTCCCTCTCCGCCCGGTCCCATCGACCCACCGGTGGGGGTCGGCGCGCCCCGGGTGTTTCCGGGGCCGGTGGGTAGGATGCCTGCCCCTTCGGGAGCCCCCCCATGCCCGTGATCGTCGACGGTTCGTCCCTCACCCTCGAGGACGTGGTCCGCGTGGCGCGCTTCGGCGAGCCGGTCGAGCTCGCGTCGGACGCGATCGAGCGCATCCGGGTCTGTCGAACGATGCTCGAGAAGAAGGTCGCCGCCCGCGAGGTGATGTACGGGGTCAACACGGGCATCGGCGAGCTCGCCAACGTCGCGCTCGACGAGGAGCAGACGGCGCAGTTCCAGCGCTACCTCATCTACAACCACGCCGCCGGCATCGGGAAGCCCGCCCCCATCGAGCACGTCCGCGCGGCCATGCTCAGCCGCATCAACGTCCACGCCAAGGGCTACTCCGGATGCCGTCCCGAGATCCCGCAGACGTATGCCGCGCTCCTGAACGCCGGCGTCACGCCCGTCACGTGCGAGAAGGGTAGCGTCGGGGCCTGCGGCGACCTCGCGCCGCAGAGCCAGATCGCGCTGTGCCTCATGGGCGAGGGCGAGGCCTTCTACGAGGGCGAGAGGATGGCCACACGGCAGGCCATGGAGCGGGCCGGCGTTCCCGTCCCCGGTCTCCAGGTCCGCGACGGGCTCTCCGCCATCAACGGATCGAACGTCATCACGGGCATGAGCTGCCTCCTGCTTCACGACGCCGAGCGCTGGCTGAAGCAGGCCGAGATCGCGGCCGCCATGTCGCTCGAGGCCTTGAAGGCCAACATGAAGCCCTACGAGGACCTGCTGCATCGACTCCGCGGCTTCCCGGGCGCGATGACGTGTGCCGCCAACCTCCGCCAGGTCACCGAGGGCTCGGACCTCCTCACCGGCAAGGTGGAAGTCAAGGTCCAGGACGCCTACTCGATGCGCTCCACGCCCCAGGTGATCGGCGCGCTGCGCGACGCGCTGGCCTTTGCCCGCATACAGATCGAGATCGAGCTCAACGGCTGCGCCGACAACCCCGTGTTC
>JAUXCH010000603.1 GCA_030618975.1 Planctomycetia bacterium | reverse complement strand
GAGGAGGCGCGCGAAGTCGTCCGCCTCGCGGCCCTTCGGGGTCGGCGCCTCGCGGCTGACTTCCACGGGGTGGCGGGCCGTGGCGAAGGGCCGGCCGTCTTCGTCGCGCACGCTCGTCCGGCTCTCCAGGTTCGCGCCGGCCACCCGGCCGTCGACGAAGAGACCGACGAAGCCGGTCACCCGGTGCGTCACCGTCCACCCGAGCCCGTGGGCGAAGGGGCCCCCCCAGCGCAGGTCGACCTCGAGCAGCACGCGCCAGTCGGGGCCGTCGATGCGGTGGAGATCGAGCTGCCCGTCCCACACGGGCAGGCCGTCGGCCCGCCGGACCTGGAAGGCGACGTGGCGCCTGGCGTCCGGAGGCCACGTCCCCGTCGCCGCCGAGGCCGCGAGCGGGAGCACGGTGTCCGGCACGCGGCGGAGCAGGAACGGCAGCGCGTCGTCGATCGAGGGGGCCTGGTCCTCGAGGATCACGTCCGGGCCGTGGACGCGACCGTCCGGCAGGGGCAGTCCGATCTCGACCAGGTCCCCCGCGACCCGCGACACGCCCCAGAAGGGGGCCAGCAAGGGTTGGGTGACCGCCTGGGCCGCCCGGTCCTGGCCGGCGGCCCTCCCCGTCCGGACGCGCTCGCCCCCCGTCGTCGTGTCGTAGAGCACGGCCCGGACGTACACGTCGCGCGGACGCAGCGCGACCGTGCCGTCCTCGGCGGGCTCCAGCGCCACGGTCCGGAGGACCCGCAGGTCGTCGTACTCCTCGCCGACCCTCGAGCGCGCCTCCGCGAAGAGCAGCTGCGTTTCGGCGAGCGGCTCGACGACGAGCGTGGCGGGCGGCTCGGCGCCGCAGGCGCCGAGCAGGAGCGCGGCCAGGACGCACGCCGCGACCGGGGGGCGCGTTCGGTGGGCGGACGGGGAGCGGGGCTGCCTACGCACCCGCACCCGCATCTGCACGCGGTGCCTGGAAGGTGCCCCAGCGGTTCTCCATCACCTGCACGATCTCGCCGATCGTCGAGCGCGCCTCGACCGCGGCGAGCACGGGCTCGAACAGGTTGCCGTCCGACGCGCACGCCGCCTCGAGGTCGGCCAGGGCGCGCGCGGCCGCCTCGCCGTCGCGCGCGTCGCGGACGGCGCGGATCCGCTCCACGGCCTGGCGCTCGGCCTCGGGGTTGAGCTGGAACGTCGGCTCGGTCATGTCGTCTTCGGCCTCGAAGCGGTTGACGCCGACGACGACGTCCTCGGCCGTGTCGATCCGGCGCTGCGCGGCGTACGCGCTCGCCTCGATCGCGCGCTGGGGGAAGCCGGCCTCGATCGCCGCGAGCGTGCCGCCGAGGCCGTCGATCTGCTCCATGAGGTCGGTCGCCCGGGTCTCGATGTCGTCGGTCAGGGCTTCGACGTAGGGGGAGCCGCCGAGCGGGTCGATCACGTCGGCCACGCCGCTCTCGTGGGCGATCGTCTGCTGCGTCCTCAGCGCGAGGACGGCCGCCTCCTCGCTGGGCAGCGAGAGGGCCTCGTCGCGGCTGTTCGTGTGGAGCGACTGGGTGCCGCCGAGGACGGCCGCCAGCGCCTGCAGCGTGACGCGGACGACGTTGACGTCGACCTGGCGGGCCTGGAGCGTGGAGCCCGCCGTCTGCGTGTGGAAGCGCAGCGTGCGGCTGCGCGGGTCCTTTGCGCCGAAGCGCTCGCGCATGATCCGCTCCCACATGCGGCGGGCGGCGCGGAACTTCGCGACCTCCTCGAAGAGGTGGTTGTGCGCGTTGAAGAAGAACGAGAGGCGCCGCGCGAACGCGTCGACGTCGAGGCCGCGGGCCTTGGCCGCCTCCACGTAGCCGACGGCGTCGGCGAGCGTGAACGCGACCTCCTCCACGGCCGTCGAGCCCGCCTCGCGGATGTGGTAGCCGCTGATCGAGATCGGGTTGAAGCGCGGCAGGTTCCCGGTCGCGTACTCGATGAGGTCGACGACGATGCGGAGCGAGGGGCGCACGGGCAGGCGCTGCGTGCCGCGCGCGACGAACTCCTTGAACATGTCGTTCTGCACGGTGCCGCGGAGGAGGGCCGGATCCACGCCCCGTTGCTTTGCGACGGCGACGAGCATCGACAGCAGCACGATCGCCGTCGAGTTGATCGTCATGGAGATGGAGACCTTGTCGAGCGGGATCTGGTCGAGGAGCGTCTCCATGTCGCCGAGGTGCGCGATCGAGACGCCGACGCGGCCCACCTCGCCGTTTGCGAGCACGTGGTCGGGGTCGTAGCCGATCTGCGTGGGGAGGTCGAACGCGACCGAGAGTCCGGCCTGCCCCTGCTCGAGCAGCGCGCGGTAGCGGAGGTTCGATTCCCGGGCGGTGGCGAACCCGGCGTACTGCCGCATCGTCCAGAACCGGCCGCGGTACATGGTGGGCTGCACGCCGCGCGTGAACGGGGGCTCGCCCGGCGCGCCCACGCGCTGGGCGAAGTCGTCGGGCTCGGGGACGGGCTGGTAGACCGGGTCCAGGACGATGCCGGAGGCGGTCTCGAAGCGGGCCTTGCGCTCGGCGTGCTTCGAGAGCGCCTGGGCGTAGGTGGACTCGAACCAGCGGGTGGTGGTCGGTCCGAGTGCGGGCGAATGGGCCATGAGCCGGTGTCCTCCTGCGTCGGCCCGCTAGAATCCCCTCGATCGGGATCCAATACAACGTCGAGCGAAGGCTTCGCGGAAAGCGGGTTCGTCATGTTCGCCCTCCGGCCCACCCTCCCGGCTCTGGTCCTGCTCGGCACCCTCGGCGTGCTCTTGCCCTACGTCGGGCCCGCGCGCGCGGAGGAGGAGGCGCCCCCCGTGGCCGCGCCGGCCTTCTGGCTGGCGAAGGCGGAGGCGATCTCGAAGCGCATCGAGCACTCGGAGGGCCGTGCCGCGCTCCTGGTGAGCATCGGGACGGGCTGGGTCGAGGCCGGGGAGCTCGAGCGGGCCCGGCCGCTGCTCGCCGCGGCGGTCCGGTACGGGGAGCGGTGCCGGGGCTGCATCTCGAAGGCCCGGCGCCTCGCCGAGGTCGCGGTGCTCCAGCACCGGGCCGGCGACGAGATGGGCTCGGGGCGGACCTTCGAGATCGCAGAGGATGCGTGCGAGGCGCTCGACGGCGCCAGGCGCGCGCAGTCGTTGGCCTACCTGGCCTTGCAGCGGGAGGTGGCGGGCGAGGCGATGGTGGCGCGGCCTCTCTTCGCCGACGCGGCGCAGGCCGCGGACGCGCTGGAAGGGTGGGAACGGGCGGAGGCGCTCGCGGCGGTCGCGGACGCCGAGGCGGCGGCGGGCCACGTCGGCGAGGCCGGGCGCCTGCGCACGCGGCTTGCGGTCGCGGTGCGGGGGCTCGGCGAGGACGCGGTGGCGATCCTGGCGAGCACGCAGCTGACGGCCGCTACCGCGGAGATGGCGGCCGGTCGGCTCGACGCCGCCGAGCGGCTGCTCGCGGAGGTCCGGCTCCTCCCGCTGGCGGTGTCCGGCTACGCCACGCTGGCCCGTGCCCGGTTCCGCGCGGGGGAGGCCGAGGCCACGACGGCGGCGCTGGTCGAGGCGCTCCGGGGCGCCGAGAAGATCGCCGGCCCGGTCGAGCGCGCGGACGCGTTCGCCGAGATCGCCCGCGCGGCGTGGGCCGTCCGCGCGGACACGCAGGGTCGGGCAGCGTGCGCGGGCCTCGGCAAGGCGTCCGGGGAAATCGAGGACCTCGAGGCGCGGTTCGAGGCGCAGGTGGCGTGGGCGGACCTGTTCCGCGTGGCCGGCGACTCGGAGCTCCTGGCTCGGAGCATCGGGCAGCTGGAGGAACTCCTCGCGGACGCCCCGGTGGACGGTTCCACGAAGGATCGCCTCCGCGGTCTGCTGGCGGG
>JAUXCH010000566.1 GCA_030618975.1 Planctomycetia bacterium | reverse complement strand
TCAGGGTGACTGGGAGGAGGGCCTGGACCTCTACGGCTCCTACATCCGGATGCTCCAGGGCTTCGTCGGAGACGGAGCGGCCTTCATGTTGATGGGCGATCTCCGCCAGCTCCGCGAGATCTGGCGCATCGACAAAGAGGGCGACGGGCCCCGAATCCCGACTCTCCGGGCCCTGGTCCACGCCATCCTGGCGCACCCCGAAGGCCGTGTGACGCTGACGCTCGAGGAGCTCGGGAATCTCGAGCGCGACGACGGCGGCGACGATGGAGATCAGCTCCAGGCGCTCATCGGCGTCGAGTCGACGATCCTGCCCGCCACTGTCGTGGAGAACCTGCGGCCGTATCTCAAGTCGATCTGCAGGATCCACGGACGACCGGGTACGGGCCGGGAAGGGCCCGTGGGCTCCGGATTCCTGGTCGACGCGGAGGCCATCGGTTCGGAGCAGCGGATGCCGGTCCTGGTGACCAACGCCCATGTCCTCTCCACGCAAGCGAGACATAGCGCGTCGACCCTGTTCCCCGAGGAGGCCACGGCCTACTTCGAAGCCTGGAGTGGCGGAGACGAGCAACGCACCGTCGCGATCGAAGAGGTCCTCTGGGAGTCCCCTCCCGACCGGTACGACGTTGCCGTGTTTCGCGTGGGGCCCCTGCCCGCGGAAGCCGTGCTCACCAGGGTTACCAGGCGCCCGAATCCGTGGCCGCAGCCGTGCCACGATCCTCGACAGTGCCTCGGCACCGTCGTGCCGATCGGGTACCCGGGTGGCCGAGACCTCAGCTACAGCTTCGGCAGCAACCCGATTCTCGACCACGACCTCCACCGCGACCTCGGTTCGCCGCGTGTCGTCCACTACAAGGCGGACACGGAGCCGGGTAGCTCGGGCTGCCCGATCTTCGACCGCTCCGGTGACGTCGTCGCGATTCACCGCAAGTTCACTACGCACCGAATCGCCGGAAGTCCGAAGAGGTACGCGGGCCGCTACGCAGCGAACGAGGGGATCGGGCTGCACGCGGCGCGGAGAGCCTGTCGCGAAGACGTGGCCCACAGGGCCCCTACCCGGTAGTGGGACACAGTCGACCACGACATCGTGACGTGACGACACGCATGGTGGTCACGGGCGTCCGAGGCTCGTGGCGCTCGCTGCGTGAGCCGGGCGACGGTGACGTGATGATGACGCGGCAGACCTACGGTCGCACGCATGGGTGAGATTGGCGCAGGGAAGCGTCTCCAGGGCGCGTGATCGCTCGAGTTGGACAGAGTTCGCGCTGGCTTGCCCGGCCCACGTAGGGGGCGAGAGGGAGAGCTCATGACGACTCGACAAGACCTTGGCCGGTTGGCGCTCGGATGCGTCGCTCTGATGGTGCTCGGATGCGCCGACGTGAACGTGACCCGGATCACCGACCGGAATCGGGACTGCACCCAGGGATTCCGATACTACCTGCCCCGACCGTTCGTGTCCGTGAAGAGGTCCATGCCCGTCGGAGGCGACTCCGTTCTGGTCACCGGGTACGTCTACACCGCGAACGATGGCAAGCAGTACGTTTCGGTGTCCCCGGTAGGTGGGCGTGCGTTGCCGAAGTGGGTGCGGGAGCGCATGGACCTCTCCACCACGTCGATGCACCTGCCCCTGACGGCCGTGATCGACGGAACGGGCGGGCGCGCGCCCGCTCTGGACTCGGGCGGGGAGACACCCGGCACCGGCGCCCGGGTGCCCTTGACGGAGGGCGCGGCTGGCGGACAGGGGGACGACAAGACCGAGGCGACGGGCAAGGCCACCATCAACAGCGTGAAGATCGGAGAGGGCTACGGCTCGTTCGTGGAAAACGCGGGCGGGGAGTACTTCAACGTCGTGTACCTACCAGACTTCGAGGAGCAGTACGCGATCGACTTCGTCCCCGGACTCGGAAAGGTGGGGACAGGAGAGGGTGGACTGAAGCTCCGTCACGGCTGGATGCTCGAGAGCATCTCCATCGACATCGACAACACGGAGATCGGGAAGTTCATCTTCGGGGAGATCTCCAAGTTCACGGGCATCCTCCAGAAGTTCCTGCAGGCACGGGTGGACCCCACCTCGCTCGCCGACAACGAGGAGGTGACGAAGGAGGCACAGGAAGCCAAGGAAGCGCGTTCTCCCACCATCATCCCGATCACGCTTCGCATCACGTTCGTCGTGGAGGCGCAACCGGGCATGTACCCGATCCTCAAGCCCAAGGAGTGCGATCGCTGGTGCGATTGGTGCAAGACGTTCGGGCTCGGTACCGACAGCTCGAATGCCGACTTCCTGATGTACCCCATCACTCCTCTCACCATGGTTCCCTACAACGTGAGACGAGATCTCGTCGTGGAGGCCGTGCAGGTGGGGGCCTCCAAGCCTGCGGAGGGTGACGGATAGCAGATCGCCACACGCACCGGCATGGATGGAGGTGCGCCGCGCACGATCGTGCCTGCGCGGCGCACCGCCTTGCCGTCAGGGATCGGGTGGATCTAGATGCCGAGCTCGGCGCGCACGGGAGAGTCGGCCGGAAGCGCGGCACGCAAGTCCGAGACGATCTGATCGACTCGAATGCCCTCGTTGTTCAGGAACTTCCCGGTTGCGGGGTCCTGGTCCCCCCCGGCATGGTGGAGGGCGACGAGCTGCCAGAGGTTGTCGCACACCGGCGATCCCGACGAACCCGGCTCGGTGTCGGACTTGTAGTGGACGACGTTCACGAAGAGGCTCTCGATCTCGTTGTCCTGGAGGGCGACCTCCTTCCGGCGCCCGTCCGGGTGCTGGACGATGTTGAGGTGCTGCTTCTTGCGGTACACGGGATCGGGATTGAGAGCGATGTGACCCCAGCGTGATCCCGGGAGCACGCTCGTAGCTTGGCCGTCCGGTCCGACCCCTGCCTTCGCGCGCAGGCGAATCACCGTGTAGTCGAACTTCTTGCTCGTGTGGAAGAAGTCCTCCGGTGCCGGCTCGTACGGGTCCGCAGGCTGATCTTCGCCCACGGGCGACAGCTGGTAGTTGAACTGCATCTTGACTCGGGAGCAGAACGCCACGGTGGGGATGACGTGGTTGTTGGTCACGAACAGGCTTGGCGAGGCGAGGAAGCCGGTTCCCCAACCCGCGCCGGGGGGAAGTCCATGCGTTGCCTTGGTCAAGAACACCCGACCCACGGCGCGCTGGAGTCGGGCGCCCACTTCCAGGAACCACACGGGGAGGAAGTCGCTCTCGTCGATCACCCGCTCGAGCGCGGCCGCGTCCGTCGGATCGATCGCGGGGAAGGGGACCTCCGCCCCCTGATTCTCGAAATCGCTGGTCTTGAGTGTGGGGGGCGACAGCGTCATGGCCTCCAGCTCGTTGGCCAGGAGGTCGACCTCGCGCCCCTGGACGCCACCCACGTCCGCCGCGGCCGCCCGGATCGCTTCGACCGCCTTCGAGAGCTTGCTCTTGTCGTCCGCCTTCATATGCATTCTCCTTCTCTTTCGGTGGCGAGCACCCGCCGCGCTTCCCGAGGATGCGCCGGCCTCTCCCGGCCGCCGTCACTCCGGAAATCTGCGAGATGGCTACCATGGCAAGGGCCTCTCTCCGTGTCAACGGCCCCCGGTCCACAGCCCAGAGGACCGATCCGGAGGACCTGCGGGGGGCCTCGGCCTGGGGGACTCACGACCCTTGACGCCCTGGTCTTCCTGGAGCCATACTCGCCGGGGTCAGGCGCGCCTGTCGCGCGCATTCCGAACATGGGGAGAGTGGACATGGCCATTCGTAGTGCCAGTTTCGTGTTCTTGATCGGCGTTCTGCTTTCGCCGGCCGCGTGGGCGGGTCCACCCGAGGCCCAACCCCTCCCATCCCAGCGCAAGACGGAGTCGCCGGGCGATGCGGGACTGTGGATCTACCGTCGCGATCGCGCCTCGGGAGAGCTGAAGAAGGTCGCGCTCTTCGACACGGGGCTCGCCATCGGCAAGCCTCGTCCGAACACCCCGATCCCCGAGAGCAAGACGCGCCTCGTGCTCGAACGCCGCAACCCGCTGCGAGGCAAGCTCGACCAGCTGCAGGC
>JAUXCH010000268.1 GCA_030618975.1 Planctomycetia bacterium | reverse complement strand
CGCTGGAACCGGGACCGGATCCGACAGGATCAATCCGCAACGACGCGACTGGACTCGGCGTGCCTCCTCCCCCACACTGGCGGAGCGATGAACAGGGCCTTCGTCAGGGAATCCGAGCCGGCGGAACCCCGTTGCCCGAAGACCGCCGGCTGCGAGGGCATCGGCGTTCCCGTCACCCGCAGGACGCTCCTCGCGCATGTTCCGGAGAGCTCGGCGAAGACCCTCGCCGGCTCGTCGTGCTACTACTGCCCGAACCCGGGCTGCCCGGTCGCGTACTTCGACGCCTGGGGCGCCTCGGTCCCGAGTACCGAGCTCAGGCACGCGGCGTACCCGAAGAGTCTCACGGCGCCGGTCTGCTCGTGCTTCGGCATCACGGCCCAGGAGGTCCGCGAGGAGGCGGAGGCCCATCGCAAGGACCGCGTGCGCGAGTGGATCGCGAAGGCGGAGAGCGCAGAAGCCCGGTGCGAGACGGAGTCACCGAGCGGCACGTCCTGCGTCTCGGAGATTCGCAGGATCTTCGTGAAGCACTTCAAGCCCGAGTGACCGCCTGGGGACACGGACCCGGCGGGCGCGCCCGGGGGCGCGCGCTCCTACCCGGTCAGCGGCACGAGGACCGCCGGGCCCTGGATCCGGAATCGGATCCGACGGGCTCCGGCTCTGCGCCCACCCCTTGCCTACTCCTTGAAGGAGTCGAGGAACGTCAGCAGACGGTCCGCCCACTCGTAGAAGGCACCCTCGACGGCCTGCCACTCGGGCTTGGCGTCTTCGCCTCGCCCGCTGCCCTCGATCCGACTGACGATCCGCATCAGGGTCTCGCCCGTCAGCGCGTCCGAGAAGATCCCCTCGAGCTCCGCACCCCCGGTCTGGACCGCGGGCTTGCCCTCCTCCATCTGGGGCGTGGGCACGAGGTCGGTGAGGGCGAGGCGCACGCGCAGCACGTGCTCGGCCGGCACGTCCACCACCTCGTAGAACGGTTCGATCGTCTCGAGCAGGATCTCGCGGAAGGCCTCGCTGGCCGTTGCCCGCATCTCCTCCGTGACGATCTTCTGCCCTTCCTCGTCGAGGATCACGACGACGGGGTCGATCAGCAGGTGGTCGTAGACGCGGAGGTCGATACCCTCCTTCGTCCACGAGTAGGACCCCTCGTGGTCGGGCGACCCCCTCAGACCCGAGTAGTCGTCGAGGAAGCCCGACGGCTTGGTCCCCGGCGCGGGCAGGGGCTTCACCCCGGTCGCCGCCGCGGTCGGGGTGACCGTGGCGCACGGAGTGGCGCACGGTGTCGTCGGCCCGCGCCACACACGGCACGGATCGGGGACGCAGGCCGTGGGGCAACCACACCCCCCCCACACCAGGGAGGCGGCCGCGACCCACAGCACCTTCGAATTCGGCATGCCCAGCATCGCTTTCTCCGCTCCTAGAAGTCGTAGTAGGGCTCGTTCCAGTACTCGTCCCACGTCTTGCGCATCCAGTCCGGGATCTCCGGGCGCGTCGGGGACATCTTGAAGGTCCGCTTGTTCGTCCGCCACCACTGGCGCCAGGCCTCGAGTTCCTGCCCCATCTCCTCGCCCGTGAGGATCGTCAGGGCGATCCGGAACTCCTTGGTGAAACGCTTGTCGCCCATGGGCCGCCAGGAGCGCGGGGGGTTGTCTCCCGCGAGCTGCGTGCCCTTGATCAGCGCCTCCACGGCGGACTTGTCGCGGACGTTGGCGAGGCCGAGGATCCGCGCCCTGCCGGTCGCGAGGGTCAAGGCCTTGAACGGGCTCTTGGAGAGCACCTTCACGGACGACTTGTCGCCGTGGCGGCCGATGGCCTGCAGCAGCTCGGCGAACATGTCCTCGTCCTTCGTCCACTTCGTCTTGCTACGGCGAAACTCACGGTGGAGCTGCTTGAGAGCCGGCCCGTACTTCGTCCAGCCCAGGACCTCGATGGCCATCATCTTGGTGCCGCGGTCGCGAGAGCGCATGCCGGCGGCCAACTCGTGGACGACCCGCTTGTCGAGGACCCCGCCCCACCGCTCGAGGGCGACGACGATGACGTCCTCGCTCTTGGTCTTGAAGGCCTCCCTGATCCCGTCGGCGGCCTCCTCGACCTGCTCCTTCGAGGGGTTCTCGATGCGCGTGATGGGCGAGCGCATCGTCGGCGGCGCGGGCTGGTCGCCGTCCTTGTAGTAGGGGATGCCCCAGTAGCCTTCCCAGTACGTGCTCACGTCCTCGGCGACGGGCGGACGCGCCTCCAGCATGTCGAACTGCTTCTTGTTGTCGCGCCACCAGGTTTCCCAATCGGCGGGGACCTCGCCCTGGTCGGCTCCCGTCAGCGTGGCCATGGCCACGCGAGACGCCTTGCGGAAGACCCCTCGGAGGTCCGAGGCGACGCCGGCGCCCCGGCCCCGGCCACCGGCCTGGCGGAAGAGCTTCAGCAGCCCCTCCACGGCCTGGGGGGAGCGGATGTTGCCGAGTCCCATGATCCGCGCCACGCCCACGTCGTACGTGAGGTTGCTGAAGACCGACTTCGTCATGAGGTCCACCGAGGACTCGTCGCCGTGCCGGCCCATCTCCTTGATGAGCAGGGCGAACAGGTCCTCGTTCCCCTCGAGCTTCTTCTTGTAGACCCTGAGGTACAGCCTGTGCAGCGCCTCGAGGGCCTGCTCGTGCTTCGTCCTGCCGAGCGCTCTCAGGGCGGCCTCGATGACGACCGGGCTCTTCGTCTGGAAGGCCTTCTCGACGAGCCGGATGACCCCCGGATCGGCGATCCCCGCCGTCATGTCGATCACCTCGACGAGGACGCCGTCGTCCCCGATCTCGAAGGCCTCCTCGAGCTGGGCCTGGGCCGTGGCGATCTCCTCCTTCGTCGGCTCGTCCGCCCAGGCCGGCAGGGCCAGGAGCGGCACGAGGAGGATCGCCGCAAGGGTTCGATACAGCATGACGTGCCCCCGCCGGGGGCGGCCTCCCGCCCCACCGGATTCGGAGTCTAGCGAGCCCTCGCCGAGGCCGCCAGCCCGGTGCGGGTGGGGCACCCCCGACGCCTCCCGGACGGCATCCCGGACGGCGCGGGAGTCGGCGTGCCCCGAACCGCGTAGGATGCGCGGTCGATGACGACGCCCCCCACCGTTCGACTCCGCCGTGGCCTCTCGTTCGTTCTCCTCGCGTCCGTGGTCGCGCTCGCCGGGGAGCTCCGAGTCCGCGAGGTGTCGCCCGCCGACGCTCCGTACGACGCGTACCTCCGCTTCACCCCCACCACGAACGCGCCGCGCCTCGACTGGCTGCTCGTCGCGCCCCGTGACCTGGTGAAGGCGTTCTCCCCGCTCGTCCGGCACCGGCGCGACCTGGGCCTCGCCGCCGAGGTGGTCGCCCTCGAAGACGTCGCCGGCGACGTCTTGCTCGGCGGCGGGGATCTTCCCGAACGGTTGCGCCGCCTCGTCAAGCGCCTGCACGCGCGCTACGGGCTGCGCTTCCTCGTGCTCGGCGCCGACACGGACCGCCTCCCCTCCCGCATGCTCCCCTTCCCCATCCGGGGCGACAAGGTGCACTACGGGGAGCCGTACGCGGGCGACGCCTACTTCGGCTGCCTGGACGGCGAGTGGAACGAGGATGCCGACGCCCGCTTCGGCGAGGCGGAACCCCGGGACGACGACCGCCCGGACGTGCACCACGAGGTCCACGTCGGGCGCATCCCCGTCGAATCCGTCCGCGAGACGGAGACGTTCGTGAAGAAGCTGCTCCTCTACGAGCGGCCGATCCACGTCGACTACCAGGACCGCGTCGCCTACCTCGGCGGAAAGGTGTTCGTCGAGGACGACGCCCACAAGTTCTACGCCGACCTCCACGAGCGGTTCTTCGAGCCGGCGGGATTCGAGCGTCAGGACTTCACGCGTCCCGCCGACGGGATCTCCGTCGGCGACGTGATGAAGGCGCTCACCGCGGGCGTCGGCGTGGTGTGCCACTACCACCACTCCTTCACCTACAACCTCAGCCTGCCGCGCGGGGCCATCGACACGGGCAACGTCTCCGAGATCGGAAACGCCGAGCGTCCGTTCGTGATGTTCTCGAACGGCTGCTACGCGAACCAGTTCACGAAGGAGGGCATCAGCGAGAAGCTCCTGCTGTCGCCCACGGGCGGCGCCGTGGCCTTCCTCGGGTCGACCAACACCTGCTTCTCCTCCTCCCTCGCGCTCGAACGCGCCTTCTGGGAGATCGTCTTCCTACGCGCCGGCACGCCGATCGGGGAGGCCCTCTCCCTGGTGCGCGCGGACGTCGACACCGGTTTCGGATCGATGGGCTTCCTCCGCCTGTCCTTCAACCTGATCGGCGACCCGGCCACCCAGGTCTGGCCGGGCAAGCCGTCGAGGGTCGACCTGCAGGCGACGGCCGCGAAGGACGGGACGGTGCGCGTCACGCTGGGGAAGAAGGCGGGGAAGGGTCTGCACGTCGCGTGCACGCAGCCGGGCCCCTGGGGCGCGTGGCGCGACGTCGTCGCAGTGCCGGAGGGCGAAAAGGGAATCGACCTCCCGGCGCGCGTGGGCAACGGGGCGCCTCTACGCATCACCGTCTTCGGGCGCACCGTCGTGCCGTCCACGATCGAGCTGCGCGACCCCTCGCCCCTGCGTGTCGCGAACGTGACGGCCAACGCCGAGGAGGTCCGGATCGACCTCGAAGGCGCCGACGACCTCCTCCTGCCGGTTCCCGAAGACCTCGCGCCGGGTCCCTGGGTGATCGAGCGCGAGGTCGAGGGCCTGCCCCTGCGGCTCGTCCTCCCCGTCCTGGACGGCACGGATGTCGGATTCGTGCGCGGCGACGAGGAGTTTCGCTACCCCGCCTTCTCGCGACTCGCCCCGCCCCGCGCCGACGGCCTGCCCCTGATCGCGCGCGGCGAAGCGGTGATCGTCGTCGGCGAGGACGGGGGACCGTCCTCCCCCGAGGGACTGGAGGTCGAGGTCGAGCCCACGCACGAGAGCATCCGCCTGGGCTGGCCGGGCGCGCCGGGCGCCCGGTGGCTCGTCGAGCTCCAAGCCGGCGACACGCGGAGGCTTCTCACGCCGGTGCCGCTGGTGAATCCCGTCCTGGAGCTGAGCGGTCTCGAGCCTCTCACGAAGCTGGAGCTCGTCCTGTCGCGGCTCGGCCGGCCCGGGGAGACGCACGTCACGGCGGGCACCACCTTCGCGTTCCAGGAGGGCTTCCCGCAGCGCATCGGCGCCAACATCACGAGCGTGCAGCTCCTCGACCTCGACGGGAAGCGGGGCAAGGAGGTCGTCTTCGGGGACGACAAGCTGGGGCTCTGGGCGCTGCGGGCCGACGGGAGCGAGGTCCGCCACGCCGGCGACGCCTGGACGTTCGGCCTGTTCGCCGCGATCGAGAGCGGCGTGTACGAGCCCGTCGTCGCGAACCTGGTGGGCTCCAGGCGCCCCGAGATCCTGGCGACGAGCAAGCTCAAGGACCGCAAGCTCTACGCCTTCGACCGCGGCGGGAAGCCATTGAAGGGCTTCCCCGTCTCCTTCCGCTCGCGATTGATGACGCCTCCGCTCGTCGGCGACTTCGACGGCAAGCGCGGCAACGAGGTGATCGTCGTCAGCGGGTTCGGCAAGACGATCGAGCTGGTCCACCCCGACGGCAGGAAGGAACCCTTCGCGACGATCGGGCAGTACAACTACGCGTACCCGATCGCCGTGAACCTCGATCGCGACCGCGCCCTCGAGCTCGTGGTGCTGGACGGAGCCGGCGTCGTGCACGCGCTCGACCAGGGGGGGAAGCCCATGAAGGGGTTCCCGGTGGACCTCGGCTCGCCGGGTCGCGCCACGCCGCTGGTGGCGAACCTCGACGGCGACCGCTCTCTCGAGATCGTGGCGGTCGGCAAGGGCACGACGCGTCTCGCCGTGATCGACGCCCGGACGGGAGAGATCCAGGCCGACCTCGTCATCCCCGGCGGGGGCAAGCCGGCGAACGACTCGTTCTTCTACCCGGGCCTGGCGAGGCTCGAGAAGAAGGGCCCTCTCTCGATCCTGGTCGGCACGCCGTCGAAGAAGCTGTTCGCCTTCGACCTGGTGGACGGCAAGGAGCTCAGGGTTCGCGACGGGTATCCGATCGACCTGCCGGCCGAGGCCCGCGGCGTGGCCGCCGTGGACGTCGACGGCGACGGGCGCGACGAGCTCTTCCTGTCGCTCCACGACGGCGAGGTCTGGGGCCTCTCGCCCGACGGCACCATGCTCGACGGATTCCCCCTGCGCACCAAGGCGGACACGTACGGCGTCCCGCTGCTCGAGGATCTCGACGGCGACCGCGACCTGGAGCTGTTCCTCGGCGCCGCCGACGGCACCCTGCGCGTGTGGGACCTCCCCTACCGAGCGCCGCGGAAGGACGCCACCTGGCCCGGCCTCCAGGGCGGCTCCGGCCTGCCGGGCGTACCCGCCCGGAACCGCTGACGACGACGGGCCTACCCCTTGTACGGTGCCAGGCACCGATACCGCACAGCATCAGGCACCGCACGAGCCGCGTCCCCCCCAGGCGGTGCCAGGCACCGATACCGCACAGCGTCAGGCACCGCACGAGCCGCGTCCCCCCCAGGGCACGGGGACACCGGGCGAACCTCGAGTGCTCCGGCGATGCGATACGCCCGTGGACAACGTAGAGGGGGGTCGAGGCCCTCCGCATCACCGAGGTGACGCCGGGGACGCCAGCTGCGCGCGCGGGACTGCGACCCGGTCAGGTGCTCTCGAGCGTCGTCCGCAAGCCCGTCGACGACCTGGCCTCCCTCCGCACGGCGCTCGAGGAGGCCGCAGGCGCCGATGCCCTGCTCCTCCGCGTCCGGGACGGCAATGGCGTCCGCTACGTCGTACTCGAGCGCGAGTAGCCCCGATCCTCGCCAACGGCGCGCTTCCCGCCTCTCCAGCGCCCGTGGCCGGGGGGGCAGAGCG
>JAUXCH010000465.1 GCA_030618975.1 Planctomycetia bacterium | reverse complement strand
GCCCCGGCACGCGCGCACGGTGCCAGGCACCGTTCCCGAGGACCCGCACGGCTCCCGTGGCCCGCGCGGGGCCGGTGGCCCCCTTCCCCTGGACCGACGCGCCCGTAGGCTTGGGCCCCCCTCGCGGAGGAACCCGATGCGACGCGCCCTCTTCTTCGTCCTCGTCCTCGCCGGCCTGCCCCTGCTCGCGGCCCGGGCCGAGCGCCCCGTGCACCCGGACGAGGTCCGGGGCCCGTCCACCGTAGCCGCGAAGCCGCAGTCGCCCGGCGCCGAGCCCGTCCGCGGTGGAATGGCCGTCCTCTGCCTCCTCGGCGAGATGGACTCGCTGAACCCGTTCACGTCCTCGTCGGGCGCGGCCTCGGAGATCCACGACCTGATCTACCCGCGCCTGTTCATCGAGGAGGCCGACTACCCCCAGGGGCCGCCGACCTTCACGCCGAACATCGCCGAGAGCGCGACGCCGGGAGCCGACGGCTACACGCTCCTCGTCAAGCTCCGCGAGTGCACGTGGAGCGACGGCGAGCCCATCACCGCCGAGGACGTGCGCTTCTCCTGGCAGGCCGCGAAGCACCCGGACGTCGCGTGGGTCTCCGCCTCGATCGTGGACTTCATCGAGGACATCGAGATCCAGGACCCGCGCACCTTCACGGTGAAGTACTCGCAGAAGTACCCCTACCAGCAGATGGACGTCAACGACGTCCAGATCCTGCCCAAGCACCGCTTCGGGAAGGTCCCGTTCGAGCAGTGGCAGACGCACGGCAAGTGGCTGGAGCAGGCGCGGGTCGCGGGCGGTCCCTTCCTCCTCGAGTCGATGCGGCCCAACGAGGAGGTGACGCTCGTCCGCAACCCGGCCTACTGGAAGAAGGGGCAGCCCTACCTCGACAAGCTCATCTTCCGCATCATCCCGGACCAGCGCACGCAGCTCACCAGCGTGCTCGCCGGCGACGTGGACTGCATGCAGGGCGTCACTCCGAAGGACGTCGACAAGATCCTCGACGCCGAGCACCTCGAACTCTATACGTACATGACACGCACCTTCGGGTACGTGGGGTGGAACTGCAAGCGCTGGCCGTTCGACGACGCAAAGGTGCGCCGGGCGATGTCTCACGCCATCGACGTCGAGGACATCGTCGAGTCCCTGTTCCGCGGCTACGCGAAGGTGGCCGGCCCCCAGATCATCTCCTCCTTCTGGGCGTCGAACCCCGACATCGAGCCCGTCGAGTTCGATCCCGACCGCGCCGAGCAGCTCCTGCAGGAGGCCGGGTGGAGCAAGGGCTCCGACGGCCTCTTCGCGAAGGACGGGAAGCCCTTCCACTTCACGCTCCTCACGAGCTCCGAGAACGCGCTGCGCCAGCGGATCTGCCTGATGATCCAGGCGAATCTCAAGGAGGTCGGCGTCGGAAGCGACATCCGGCCGATGGAATCCAACCAGATGAGCACCCAGCTCAAGCAGCACGAATTCCAGGGCTACGTCGGCGGCTGGTACGTCGCCACGAAGGTCGACCTGAAGCCCATCTGGCACTCCACCTCCGTGGACGGTCGCTTCAACTACGTGAACTTCCAAGACACCCGCGTCGACGAGATCATCGACACCGCGCGGATCATGTTCGACTTCGAGGCGGCCCGCCCGCTCTGGTTCGAGCTGCAGGAGATCCTCGACGAGGCGCAGCCGTACACCATGCTCTACGAACCCCGCGCCCTCGTGGCGCTCCACAAGCGCTTCCAGGGCGTCGAGATGAACGCGCTCCGCGTCTACGCCAACATCGACGAGTGGTGGGTCCCCCCGGACCAGCGCCGCTTCAAGTAGGCCGCGGGAAACCCCAGGGTTCGTGCACGCCTACATCCTCCGCCGCCTGCTCCTCGGCGTCCTCATCATCTGGGGCGTCTACACCCTGACCTTCTTCGCGGTGAACCTCGCGCCCGGCGACCCCTTCGCCAACCTCGAGAACCCGAAGATGCAGAGGGAGGACCTCGACCGCCTCCGCCGCAAGTGGGGCTACGACAAGCCGGTCCTCGAGCGCTACGTCCTTCAGTTGCGAAAAACCTTCTGGGCGGACCGCGAGGTGCTCACCTTCGAGTCGGACGGCATCGAGTTCTCCGTCTTCGCCGCCGCGGGCGGCAACGCGCTCGCCGCCCGCGTCCAGACGCCGCCCGACCGCGTGCGTCTCGCCCCGACCGAGGTCAGCCGGCTCGACGGCGCGGAGGAGGTGGCACTCGAACGCAGCGGCGGGCGGTGGGGGCCCGCGCCGATCCGGCCCGGCACCTACCTCGTCGGGCAGGCCCGCTTCGTGGTGCGCGAGGATGGCCTGGGCGGGCCCTTCGCGACCGGCGGCGTGACGCTCGAGGCGTCGAATGGCGAGGTCCGCGCCGCGCAGACGCTCGAGGCCCCGCCGCCCACCATCCCGATCGCGTCCGACACCCACGCCTACGAACTGGAGCCGAACGAGGATCTCACCTACGGGCCCGCCGTCGTCTCGCCGGACCGCTACCGCTACGGCGGCGTGGACCTCGTCGTGCCGCCGGAGCCGCTCCACCCCGGCGGCCTCACGTTCGACCTCGGCACCTCCGTGAGCCACCGCGAGCCGGTGGTGGAGTACCTCGCCGCGCCGCTGAAGAACACGCTCCTCCTCGCCTTCGCGGCGCTGGTGCTCGACTTCGTGCTGGGGATCTTCGTCGGCGTCGTCGGCGCCACCCGGCCGAACACGAAGCTCGACCACGGGCTCACGCTCGGCTCGCTGTTCATCTACTCGATGCCGGGCTTCTGGCTCGCCCTGATGCTCGTGCTGCTCTTCAGCGTCAAGCTCGGCTGGCTGCCCGCCGAGGGCATGCACGACCCCGGCGAGACGGGGATCCTCGACCTCCTCGAGCACCTGGTCCTGCCGGCCTTCGTGCTGGGCATCGCGGCCGCGGCCTCGACGGCGCGCTACCAGCGCTCCGCCTTGCTCGAGGTGCTCAGCGAGGACTACATCCGCACGGCCCGCGCCAAGGGCCTCGACGAGCGGACGGTGATCTGGAAGCACGCGATGCGAAACAGCCTGCTGCCCGTGATCACGCTGATCGGCCTGAGCCTGCCCTTCCTCGTCTCGGGGGCGGTGATCACCGAGACGATCTTCTCGTGGCCCGGCATGGGCCGCACCGTGATCCAGGCGATCCACGGCCGCGACGTCTTCGTCATCACCGGCATCACCCTCATCTCGACGACGCTCGTCGTGGTCGGAAACCTCATGGCCGACCTGCTCTACGCGCTCGTCGATCCCCGCGTGAGGCTCAAGTGAGCGCCGCCCGCGCGCCCCGCTGCTGGGAGAACCTGCCGCCCGGCCTGGGCCACCTGCGCCGCGGCTTCCGGCGTCCCGGCCTGCTCTTCCTCCTCTACTTCGGCGTCTGGCTCGCGATCGTCCTCACCCGCGGGAGCCGGATTCGCCTGCTGGCGGGCGACCTCTCGAAGGCCGAGAACGTCGTCGCGCTCGCGTTTCTCGTGCTGCTGCCCATCGCGGTCTTCCTCGCGAGCCGGACGAGCCTGCAGAACCTCGTGAATCCCCCGCCGCGCGAGGGCATGGGCACGTGGGCCCTCGCGTGGCGCTCCTTCAAGAAGAGGCCCCGCGGCGTCGGCGGCCTCACGCTGCTGGGCTTCATCTACCTGGTCGCGTTCCTCTGCCCCGTGCTCGCCGACTACGGCCCCGACGAGACACCGTCGCGCGACACGATCGTCAACCAGTACCAGCCGCCCGGCACCTCCATCTACGTCTTCGGCGACAAGAAGCGCGGCGAGCGCTACGCGCTGGCGTACGAGTTCGACGGCGAGCGCCTGGTCCTGAAGCGCGGAGAGGGCGACGACAAGCGGGTCAAGTTGAAGGACCTCGGCGAACCGCGCCGCGGTTGGTCGCGCGGGGCGGACGACGTGCAAACGACCCGGGTCGGCGACGTCGAGGCGCCCTACCGCATCGACCGCCACCCGCTGGGCACCGACGCCCTGGGCCGCGACCTCCTCACCCGGATCCTCTACGGCAGCCGCATCTCCCTGACCATCGGGTTCGCGGCCATGGCCGTCGCCGTGACGCTGGGCACCTTCTTCGGCGTGCTCGCCGGCTTCTTCGGCGGTCTGGTCGACGGGCTGGTCATGCGCTTCGTCGACACCCTGCTCGCGTTCCCGCGCCTGCTCCTGCTGCTGCTGATCATCACGATCTACCACGGCGCAAAAATCTTCGTGATCGTGGTCGTGCTCGGCGCGACCGGGTGGATGGGGGTGTCGCGTCTCGTCCGCGCCGAGGTGCTCAGGCTCAAGACCCTCGACTTCGTGGTGGCCGCCCGCGCGATGGGCTTCTCTCGCGCGCGCATCATGCTGCAGCACCTGGTGCCGAACGCGATGGCGCCGGTCATCGTCGCGGGCACGCTGATGGTCGGGACGACGATCCTCGTGGAATCCGCTCTGTCCTTCCTCGGCATGGGCGTGCCGCCCGAGGTGCCGACGTGGGGCAACATCGTCAACGACGGCTCCGATGCCCTCCGCGATGCGTGGTGGATCGCCACCCTGCCCGGCCTCGCCATCGTCGTGACGGTGGTGTGCTTCAACCTGGCCGGCGACGCCCTCCGCGACGCCCTGGACCCCCGCCAGCGGTTCTGACCCGGGTCGAGACCGGTTCGCTGATGGAGACATGCAACGTCGAACTCTTCTTCGGCTGATTCATGCCGACCTCCACTCCCGGCGTCGTCGCACCGGGCCGCGCGCGAG
>JAUXCH010000434.1 GCA_030618975.1 Planctomycetia bacterium | reverse complement strand
TGGGACCGTCGAATGCAGGAGTCGTCCGACCGCGTCGTCCCTGGGCGCTGGGGCGCAGTATCTCATCGTTGGCGGACGTCTGCGCCGCCATGGCCAGATCTCCTGACCTGCCCCCCGACCCGGGCCACAATCGAGTCTGGCCCTGGAAGACCTCGGCCACGAAGATGAACGACGGTCGACGTCCGACCCGTCTCCGACTCCACCCCCCCCCGACCGGCGAGGTTCCTGCCATGAGACTGCTGCTCCCCCTGATCGCCCTGGCCGTGCTCCTGTTCGCAAGTCCCGTGTGGAGCGAGGAAGACCCCTCGTACGAGGCCGAGCGGGCCCAACTGGCGGCCCAGGGACAAGAGCTCATCAAGCAGGGCACGGTCGACTACGAGCGACTGCAGCAGGCCCTCGCGGAGATCGAGACCCAGAAGGCCGAGCTGGCAGCCGCCGGCGGCTCCCTGGGGGCGATGGACCAGTTGGCGAAACGCGCCGAGATGCTGCGCGCCGACCTCACCGAGCTCAAGAAGGCGAGGTCACGGCTCGAGGATGCCAAGGGCCGTCTGGTCACCGGGCGTTTCGAGGCGGCGAAGCAGATCTTCAACGAGGCAGTCTCTCGCTGGGCCAAGGTCCACAAGAGCGTCGTGGCCCACCTCGGCGAGGCGCCGTCGGCGGTGCGGGTCGTGCCTCCCACGGGCGGCGGGGAGGTGGCGGCGCTCCGCAAGGAGGTCCAGGCACTGCGTGCGGAGGTCCAGGCCTTGCGCACGGAAGTCAACCAGCTGAAGGCCCTTCTGCAACGCGACGCCCGCTGACGAGCGGGTTCGCGGTCGCTCCGTGTGTGTGGGTGGCCGATCAGTCCGCCAGGTGGAGGACCATCAGCGCCATCGCCGTCCCGTAGCACTTGCCGATGGCCTCGTAGTCCACCCACGTCCCGTCCGGCTCGACCGTGGCGAGCAGATCGTCCCGGAGCTTCTCGAGGTCGTCCAGCGCAGCGAGGGCGTCGAGCGCCACGGCTGCGTGGTAGTAGGCGAAGAAGTAGAAGTAGCTCGAGTACCCGTGCGGCGGGATCCAGCCCGGCGTGAGCTTGACGGACTTCAAGAGACCCGGGCGGTGCTTCATGAACAGGTCGAGGGTCAGCAAGGTCAAGTAGAGCAAGGGTCAAGCAGACCGGAGGTCCGGCGTGGCCCGTTGCCTTGGGGCTCCCGGTCGGCGCACCGCCGACGGGAATCTCGCCTACTGGAACGCCCAGCCATTGTCGATCGCGAAGAACTGGGCTGTTTGTCCCGTCCCCACGCCGTCGATCAGCGTCGCGACGAAGTGCGCCGCCTGCTCCGGCTCGACCAGCTGGCGCATGGGAAGCTGGGCTTCGACCTGTTTCACGACGGAGGGGTCCTTGTCCGCGCCGACGTCGTGCAGGAACGAGGGGTAGTTCATGGCGTAGGTGCCGGTCGCGTTGATGTTGACCCCCTTGGGGCCGGAGGTGAGCGCCGCGGAGCGGATCAGCGAGTTGGCACCCGCCCGGCAGGCGCTGTACATCGTGCCCGACGGCGCCGGGCGCAGGCCACTCGCACTCGTGTTGATCACGATCTGTCCCGAGCCCTGTGCGAGCATCGGTTTCAGGAGAC
The DNA here is from genome assembly GCA_030618975.1 of Planctomycetia bacterium. Classification (GTDB taxonomy): domain Bacteria; phylum Planctomycetota; class PLA2; order PLA2; family JAEUHO01; genus JAUXCH01. Next base: position 3,400 of record JAUXCH010000434.1, on the reverse strand, counting down.
CCTGCAGCGCGTACACGACGGCCAGCAGGTTGCCCTCGTACTGCACCTGCGCGTCGGCGGTCGTGATGTCCATGATCTCGCCGGTGCCATGGCTGCCCGTGCGGACGCAAGCAGAGTCCACGCGGCCGAAGCACTTCTGCGCCGCTGCCACCAGCGACTGCAGCGTCTCGGCCTTCGTCAAGTCGAGGTCTCCGGGTACGACCTCCACCTGTGCACCCAGAGCTGCCAACTCATCAGGCAGGCCGTCCTTCACCTGGCCGATCACGAGGTCGTGATCGCGCTTCGCCATCTCCTTTGCCAATGCGGGCATCATGTGCGTCTGCGTGTCGATGAGGATGCAAACGCGCTTCTGGTTCTTCGTCATGATCCGCCTCGTTCGTTCGGTGCGTGGTCTTGCTTGTTCTTGCTTGTCAGGAAGCCGGGAGGATAGCAGGCATCTCCGCGCCCAGGCAGGCGCCTTGGCAACATCGATCGAAGTTCCTCTCGCTCGAGGGAGCGGGTGAATCCTCGCGGATCCTGACTGCCAACTTCGACAGCCACGAACCGTCACTCGTCACAGGGCACCGGGGCCGGGAGCGGTCGGCTACTTCGGTGCGGGATCTTGCGTCGGGTCCTCGGACGCGCTCTCGCGGCGCTTCGCGTGATGGAAGAGGTGCTTCACCGCATCGCCTGCCTTGTGGAAGAAGGGCGCGACCTCGCCCATGACCGCCGACGAGAGCCCGACGACCTGATGGCCCAGGTGGCCCAGGGGCGCCTCGTGGGCCTTGGGCTCGGGCAGGCGCCTGTAAGGCCGCTGAGTGATGCTCTGGGTCGCCAGGCGCGGTTCATTCGCAGGCCCGGGTCAGGACGGAGGCGAAGCTCTGTGCCGCCCTGTCGCGCTGCGTGAGCCCTTCGAGATCCCAGCGCTCGCCCACGGTCTTGATGATGGACGTATGGTCGAACGGCGTGGCGCCGGCCGCGCGGATCCCAGGGGGCACGCACCTCCATCGTCCAGGGGTCCGTCAACTGTTCGAAGGGCACCCAACCAGAAGCGCCATGGAGACAGGTCGTGGCCGAGTTCCTGCCGGAAGAACGCGAGCTGCCAGGTGGTCTGGGCCCCCTCACCAACGACCTCCAGCACGTGCCGCGGATCGCGGATCGAGAGCTCTTGGATCTCCGCCCAGGTGCGACCGTGTAGCGGGGAGTGGGAGACTGCGATCTGCCGCTCCACGTCCGCGGAGGTGAACCGCCTGGACGGGAAGAGCGAGGTACCGGGCCTTCGCAACGGGCGGAGGAGTCCTCCATGCTCATGGCGCGACGCTGAGGTTGGCAGTGCGGCGTCCGAAGACCGGGAGATCTCCGCGATTCAGCGGCCATCGTGCCTCGGCGCCTGGTGGACGACGTACACCAACCCGTTCCGAGCCGTCAGCGGTCCCAGGAGTATGCGGGCACCGCCGATTCGAACCCACGCGTTGTCCAAGCGAACGGATAACGTCGTGCCGGCGAACGTCGTCAGCGATGTGACCTCGTAGAGATCGGATTTGGTGTAGCGTCCAGGCACGATCATGTCGTTGAGGAAGCGGCGCAACGCGCCACGATCGTTCAACAGGGCCTCTCGTTCCTTCACGGACATGTTCTTGAAGGCGGCGTCATGCACCGCGAACACCGTGAACGGACCTTCCTCGCGGAGCGTATCGGCGACACCAGACTCAACCATCAGACTTCGAAACGTGGAGGCGAAGTCCTCGGGAGTCTTCTCGAAGAGGTCCTCGAGCAACTCATGGAGCGGCACGACCTCGTGGGCCGTGAGCTGGCGCGTGCGGCATACGGGGTTGAAGAGGATCGCGCCGAGGCGGAACTCGGGCGTCGCAACCGGAACGTCGAGTCGGTGGAGGACCCCGAACGCATACACCCAGCTCCCGTCCTCGGGCAGTGAGCCGCGCGTGCCCTTGACCCGAACGCCGAAGGCCACCGCGTCGGCGAGACAACAGGCCATCATCGGTTCGAGCAGGACGAATGTTACCTCGCCGTCCAGTTCGGCCAGGCGCTTGACCACGCCCCGCATCGCCGCCTGCTGGTCCGCGAGCTCGGGCGTATCCTGATCCACCTTCTTGAACAAGGTCTGGAGACGAACGGGCTCGTAGCCCGCCCGGTCGATTGCATGCGCGACGTCGCCCAACCCCAGGAGCGGAGCCACACCGCCCTCGTGAGGACGCGCCAGCGCCACCAGAGCGAAGAAGAGCGCGAAGACCACGAGTGCCCCTACGCTGCCGCCGGCGGGCTTGACGAGGAGCGCGACGCCCATGGCGAGCAAGAGGCACGCGCCCAGGACGGTGATCCACCGGAAGTCCGGATTCATCAGAAGCTGGTACTCGCCCAAGAGGGCGAACCCGACACCCGCGAGGCCGAGCCCCAGCAACAGGAGACCGCTGAGTCGGGCCGTCACCAGAGACCTCCCAGGAGCAAGCTGGCTGCAAAGACGAGGAGAATCGGCACGAGAATCAGGATCCAGAACACGCGGCGGCCGAAGGTTGCAGCGTAGAGGCCGATGAGTTTGAGATCCACCATGGGCCCGATGGTGATGAAGGCAAGGTGCGCTGCCGCTGGCAGGGTCACGAAGGAAGCGGCAACGAAGGCATCGGCTTCCGAGCAGACCGAGAGCAGAATGGCGAAGAGCATCATCCCGGAGACGGCGGCGACGTAGGTTCCCTCGATGGCACCGAATACGTGAGGCGGCACCAGCGTCTTGAGTGCCGCAGCCGCGCAAGCACCCAGGATCAGATACTTGCCCATCTCCAGGAAATCGAGGCCGGCGTGGCGTAGCACGTCGAGCAACCGCGATCCGCTTGTTCCGTTGTGCTCGTGTTCCGGCAGCGATGCCACGGCGCGCACGACTTCGGAGGAAGTCAGCCTTCGCACGACGAAGGCCACGCACCCGGCCACCACTACCGCCACGAACACACGCGCACCCACCATCTTCCAGTTGCCGCGAAACGCCACGAACGTCGAGACCAGCACAATGGGGTTGACGATGGGCGCGGCCAGGAGGTAGGCGAGCGCGGTGGGCGCCGGGACGCCCTTGGCGAGTAGGCGTCGGACCACGGGTACGACGCCGCACTCGCAGGTGGGTAGCACGACCCCTGCCCCGATGCCGACGGCGATGCGGCCCGGCAGGGAACGGGGCGTCGCTCGCATGAGTCGCTCGGAACTGACGAACACCTCCACCAGCGCCGAGAGCAGCGACCCCAGGGCGAGGAACGGCATGGCCTCGAGGAAGATCGCCGTGGCGATGGAGACGAAGATGCGAAACGAGTCGCCCATGCGCGCACGACTATACGTCCGATACGCACCGAACCGGGACTTCGGCAACCCGCCAGCCCCATCGATCCATCCATCCATCGGGTCGAGTTCGGCCGCCTCG
>JAUXCH010000353.1 GCA_030618975.1 Planctomycetia bacterium | reverse complement strand
GTGGCGTGGATGCGGCCCTCGTAGCGTGTGCCGGCCACGCCGGTGACGGTCGCCTCGACCGTTCCCGGTCGGGCGAAGCGGACGTCCACGGCGGACGCCCGCCCCCGCTCGTACTCCTCGCGCTTCGTGCCGTACGCCGGGTGGGTGGCCTCGATCCACCAGGTCGCGTTCTGACCGTCGGTACCCGAGCCCGGCTGGTGGAGGACCCACTTCGACCCGTCCTCCCTGTCGACGGCCGTCGTTCCGCCGCTGCGCGAGCCGGTCCCGTGCCTGACGCCCGTCGAGACCTGGGCACCCGCCACGGGCTGCCCCTCGGGGTCGAGGATCCGGACGACCACGTACTCCTCGCGGTCCAGCGGAGGCACCTTCAGGACGACCTCGACGGCTTCGTCTGAGACCTCGATCTCCTCGGTGATCACGACGCTGCCCTGGTAGGTGCGGCTCAGGCCCACGAGGTACCGGCCCGGCGCCAGGTCGGCGAACGTGAACGTCGGGGTGGAGCCGCCCCACGTGTGCAGGTAGGTGCTGTGACTGCTCGAGGCGAGCAAGGCCGGATCGGGCTCGGCGCCCTTCGGGATCCGAGCGACGTAGACCCGGCCCTGCTGGAAGTTCTCGCCGGGCGCGTACTCGACGCGACCGTGGACCGTCCCCTTGCTGGAAAGCTCGAAGCTGAGCGGAGAGGGCTGGACGCCCTTCTCCACCACCACGGTCCGGGGCTTGGACTTGTACTGCCGCGCGTCGCCCGCCTGGACGGTCAGCTCCCAGGTTCCGGGCTCGAGCATCACGACGGGGTTCGTGCGCTGCCAGCCCGTGCCCGTATGCATCCCACCACGCTTCATCATGACCGTCGCGTGCTCCGGCGTCGATCCGTCCGGCAGGACGATGGTGACGGAAACCTCCACGACCGTCTTCGCCAGGAAGTCGATCGTCGCGCCGGGCCGGACGCGGTAACCCCGCCGCGGATCGGCGAGGTGGATCTGCCAGCCCGCGAGCTTCGCCTGCACGGTGTGGTCGAGATCGGCCACGGCGTCGAAGCGATAGGCGCCGTCGCCGGCCGTGACGGTCCTCTGGCGGGCGAGGCGCCGCCACCGGACGCCGTCGATGGCGTCCATCACGGCGACGGTCAGGTCTTCGGGTTCCTCCCTCGCGCCCGGTCGGGGCGTCCCGGGTTGCCGCTGCCGCGGAGTGAGCGTGATCTCCACGCCGGCGAGCCCCGTCCCGTCGGGCGTCTTGACGGTTCCCGTCACGACCCCGTTCCCGCGCGGGATCTCGGGCGGATCCATCCCTGCGAGCATCCGGCGCAGCGGTTCGAGCTCGGCGGCGCGCGCGCTCTCGAGGCGCGCCTCCTCCTCGTCGGTGGCCGCGGGGCGCTCGAGGGTGACGACGGGCGACGCGGCCGGCGGGGACGCCGCCGCCCGCTCGAGCAGCGGCCCTTCGTCGTCCGGCAGGGCGTCCTCGCTCCCCTGGCCCGCGACGTAGCCCGCCGCGAACCCTCCGGCGAGGAAGACGGCCCCCAGGATCCACAGGGTGAGAGACGAGGCGGCCGGCATGGCGTCCTCCCGGAAGGGTCCCCAAGAGGGTCCAGCGTACGAGTCCGCCCTCGCCGAGGCCAGCCCCCCGTGCGTCCAACGACCTGCGCTACGCCCCTGCCCGACTCTGCCCGTGCCGTCAGGGGGCGGAGGCCCGGAGAGCCTCCCGCCACCGCATGTGCGCGCGCGTGAACGCACCTCCCGCGAGCAGGACGAGGGCCGCGGCGTAGACCCAGATCAGCGTTACGACGAGCGAGCCTGCCGTGCCGAAGGCCGAGCTCAGGTTGCTGTGCCGGAGGTAGATCGCGACGACCTCCTTGCCGGAGAGGAACAGCACCGTGGTCAGGAGCGCGCCGAGGAGGGCCGAATGCCACGGGACGTGCGTGTCGGGCAGCACCTTGAAGACCAGCGTGAGGTGGACGGCCAGGAGCACGAAAACCGCGACGGTGCGCAGCCCGCCTTCGAGCCAGGTCATGACCTCGGGCGAGAGGGCGGAGGACAGGGCGTCGGGGACGGCGGCGGCCAGGAAGCCGGATCCGAACAGGGCCAGCACGAGCGTGCCGGACGTGACGATCAGGAGGAACGACATCCCCCGTTTCAGCACGGTGGAGACGAAACGCCACACGCCGCGTCGGCGGGGCACCTCCCAGATCCGGTTGAGCATCACCTGGAGCTGATAGAAGCCCGCGGTCGCGCCGAAGACGAGGGCGCCGAGCGAGAGGAGCTGGGTGAGCAGATCACTCTCGCCCGGACGAGGTGTGTTCTGGATCACGGTCGCCGCCATGTCACGGGCGTCCGTGCCCAGGTTCCGCTCGACTTCCGTGAGCAGGGTGGTGCGAGCCTCGTCGTCGCCGATCACCTCGCCGCCCACGACCATGAGCACGAGCGCCAGCGGCGGCAGCGCGAACAGCGCGAAGAAGGAGAGCGCCGCCGCCATCTGGTGGATGGGGTGTCTCCAGATCTCCTTGCCCGTGAGCTTCAGCAGCAACCAGAACTTCGACAGCACGGCATCCTCCGCGTCAGGGCACCATCGGGGTGAGGGGGCTGGCGCCCAGGAGCTTCAGCGCGGCCGTCACGATGCCCATCAGTCCCTCGCCCGCGATCAGTCCGGACGCGACGGCGAACCCGAGCGCCTCCGCGTTCGAGCGGCTCCTCTTCTTCCAGATGGCGTAGAGAATCGCGCCGAAGAGGAAGCAGAAGGAGTAGTAGGGCGGAATGATGAAGGCGATCCCGAAGGCGAGGCCCGAGGGGAGGACGGCGCGGATCCCGGGCGCGAACTTCCTCAGGAGCGGCACCGCGATGCCGAACAGCAGGCCGGCCACCACGGCCCACTCCGCGTGCGTCGGCATGGCGTCGAATCCGCGCGCCAGCACCTCCGCGACGGCTCTCCACGCCTTGGCCGAGGGCACGGGCAGCTCCTTGCCCCCGATCTCGTTGGCGCTCGTGACCAGCAGGTAGATCGGGACGCAGATCAGGATGCCGGCCGTGACGCCCGCGAGCTGGGCGACGAACTGCTTGCGCGGGGATGCGCCCAGCAGGTGGCCGGTCTTGAGATCCTGCATCATGTCGGCAGCCTGGGAGGCGCCGGCGCCCGTGATGCCCGCGGCGAGCAGGTTCGTGTCCGCCCGGCCCGGAGCGAGGCCGCCGTACACCAATTGCGTCACCTTGCCGACGCCGCTGATCGGGTTGATGTCGGTTTCCCCCGTCGAGCGCGTGGCGATCGCGGCGAGGACGCTGGAGAGCACGATGGCGATCAGGGTCAGGTACCACTCGATGTCGAACATCAGCTCCATCGTCGTGATGGTGAGGATGGAGGCGGCGAGCAGCCCGCCCAGCCACCACTTGTTGGGGATGGCCTCCTTCGGATCCTCGAGCGAGCCCCCGTCCGCTCCCTTGCCGCGGCGCAGGGTGCGCAGCACGGTGCCGCTGGAGAGCGCGAGACTCGTCATGGCGTCCGCCACCATGATCGCCACGCCGGGCCACAGGATCCAACCCGCCGCGCCGGTCGCGAAGCTGAGTGACCTGTCGACCCATTCCAGGTCCTCCACGAGGGGAGCGAGCCCGGCCCACGCGACCAGCGCGCCCACTACGAGCGAGACCGAGACACGCATGCCGACGAGGATGCCGGCACCCCACAGCATGGGGCTGACGTAGAGCGTGAACTGGTAGGCGGCCGCTCCCCCCACGGCCCACGCGATCCAGGACGCCTCTCCGAACAGGCTCCCGCCCCAAGCCGCCAGGGGCGGCGTCTTCAGTTGCGGGACGAAGAACGCGAGGAGCGTGAAGGCGCCGGCGATGAGACCCCAGCCGATCAGGGTCCGCGCCTTCCGCATGGTCTCGACGCCGGAGCCGAACATCGCGACGATCGTGTGCGCCGTTGCCGTACCCGTGGGGAAGCGCAGCTTCTCGACGAGGATCATCTGCCGTCGGAGTGGGACCGCGTAGAAGATGCCCAGCCAGGCGATGGATGCGGCCCAGAGGGTCAGCTCCCAGTAGCCGAGATCCGGGCCCACGCCCGTGTCCCTCCGCATGAGGTAGAGAGCGGGGATGCAGGACACGAGCCCGGCCGCGGCCGTCATCGATCCCGCGGCCGAGCCGGCGGTCTGCGCGATGTTGGTCTCGAGCGGCGTGAACGCGCGTCGCGGCTTGAGCGCGGCGAAGAATGCGTAGGCCAGGATCGCCGCGATGAGCGAGCCTCCGATGCCCCAGCCCGTCTTCAGACCGAAGTAGATGTTCATCGCCGAGATGAGGGTGCCCAGGAAGCAGCCCGCCACGACCGCGCGCACCGTGAGCTGGAGCTCCCCCGGCGCCGGCGTGTAGATCGGGTCGCCGGAGTGGTTCTCGGGCGTGAGCTCGTCGGGAACGGCGCCTTCGGCTTCGTCGGCGTCCTGCGGCATCCGTGACCTCCCGGGGCTCGAACGCGGACGGATCGCTCCCGCCCGCTCGCCCGTCTCGCAACCTTGCGACCTCGCTGCCCTCGCGCCCCGGATCCTACGGGGCCGGGGCTCGAAACACAGGAGGCTTGCGGAAGCGGAGGATGGGCTTATAACGACCTAACAATGGATACTACGCCGATCCCGTCGACCGCGATTTCCGCAGACCTGGCCGCCCTCGAGGTCCTGGTCGTGGACTGCCAGACCACCGGGGCCACGCCCGAGCGGGGGCATCTCCTGGAACTGGCGTGGACCCGGCTGCCCGCCGCCGTGCCCCGGATCCGCTCGACCCTGGTGGCCCTCCCCGCGGGCGAGACGATCCCCCCGCGGATCGCGGCCCTCACCGGCATCGCCTCCACCGACCTCGCGGGCGCCCCGTGCGGGGCCCGGGTCTGGCGCGACCTGGAGGAGGCGGCGGCGTTCGCCGCGCCGGCGCCGGCGGTCGCGCACTTCGCCCGCTTCGAGCGGGTCTTCCTCGAGGCGCTGCACCGCGAGCACGGGCAGGGGCGGCCGTTTCCCCTCGACTTCCTCTGCACCCACGAGATCGCCTGTCGATTGCTGCCCGGCCTCCCGCGGCGCGGGCTCAAGGCCCTGGCCGGGCACCTGGGCCTGATCCTCGGCGAGACGAAGCGCGCCGCCGCGCACGTCGAGGCCAGCGTATGCGTGTGGACCGAGCTCGCCCGGCGTCTCGCCGACGAGCAGGGGGTTCGCACCCTCGACGCCCTCCGCGCCTGGATGGACGAGACGCCGGCCGCGCGGCGCGGCGGGCGCGAGTTCACGGTGAAGCGCGAGACGCGCCTCGACCTGCCCGACGCGCCGGGCGTCTACCGCATGCTCGGGCGTGGCGGCGAGGTGCTCTACCTCGGCAAGGCCACGTCCCTCAAGCGCCGCGTGAACGGCTACTTCCAGAAGCGGCGGCACGGGCGGCGGAACACGCTCGAGATGCTCACGCAGGTGCACGACCTCGACGTCACGCCGACGGCCACCCCGCTCGAAGCGGCCCTGCTCGAATCCGACGAGATCAAGCGTCTGCACCCGCCCTACAACGTGCAGCTCCGCGAGCGCGACGCCCACGCGTACTTCGCCTCCGACGCCCTCGACGACGCCGCGTCCCGCCCCGACGCGCGCCGCGTCCTCGGGCCCCTGCCGTTTGCCGAAGCACTCGAGGGGCTCGCGTGCGTGCGCGCGCTGCTCGCGCGGCCGAACGGCGACGTGCCCCTCGACCTCTGGGTCCGCGCACTCGATCTCGGAGGCGACGGGCAACGTGCCGAGGCCGGGCTCGAGGAGGGCTGCCTGATCGCAGGTTTGGCCCTCTTTCGGGAAGCGGCGGGCTTCGACGCCGGCCGCGAG
>JAUXCH010000509.1 GCA_030618975.1 Planctomycetia bacterium | reverse complement strand
GGAGGGGGGCGAAGGCCAACGCGACGAGCACGGTAGCCGCGCCTAAGGGCAGCGTCCTGGCCAGCGCCTCCGGGATCCGGCGGAACGCCGTGGACCAACCGGCTCCGACGACGTAGGTGAACGCGACGAAGGTCAGACCGCCCAGTGCCACGCCCAGCACGTATTGGGACGCCAGCAGGATCGCCGAGGCGCCCTGGGAGGGATCGAGGAGCAGGCCGAGCCCCGCCAACACGGAGCCCGCCACGACCGCGAAGAACAGACCGCGTCGCCAGGCGTCGGCCATCACGGTGTCTGCAGAGACCGCAGGTACTGAATCACCTTCCATCGGTCCTCTCTCTCGACTTGGGATGCGTGGGACGGCATGTTCTCGAATCCGCCCACGGTGATGATCCGGAAGATCACACCGTCCGACAGGTCCCGGGCGTGGGGTTCCAGCAGGGAGGGAGGCGGAGGCACGCGCCGCTTGGTGACGATCGCGCCCCCGGCCCCGGAGCTCCCGTGGCAGTTGGCGCAGACGGCGTCGAACACGACGCCTCCTCGCGCCTGCCGGGCGGCCACCTCCTCGGGGGAGGACTCCGCCCCGCTCCACGGCGGAAGCAGACGGTCCCAGCGGAGCTTCTCCGATTCCGGCAGCACCTTGAGGGGGGTCGTCACGTCGAGCAGCGCGCCGTCGATCAGCAGCGGGGCGTACCCACGCGCGATGGAGCCCTCCGGCGGCGTGCGCAGGGTCTTCGAGTCGGGGAAGTTCGGATTGGGGGCGAAGGCGTCGTAGGCGGCGCCGTCCACCATGTCCGTGAACACTGCGCCTCGACGGATCTGGAAGTCCTCGCGCACGAAGAGGTGGAGCAGGGCGAGCAGGGCGACGCCCACCCACAGCAGAGCCTCCCACCGTGCCGAGCCGCGCGTCACGAGGTCTCCTCCAGGCGGTCCAGGACGGACTCCGCGCCGTGGGCTGCGCTCAGGCCCTCGAACACGTGCTGTCCGGGCCTCGCCCGGGTGAGACGGACGACCAGCGCGAAGCGGTCGTCGGTCACCCGCTCGAGGCCGGGTGGTCTCGCCGCCCGGCCCGGGCGGAGCCGGGCACGGATCAACAGGGCCGCCACCACGCCGAGCCCCGCGAACAGCACGGTGATCTCGAACGCGATGGGGACGAACGCGGGCATCGAGTCGAAGGGCTTGCCCCCCACGTTGAGAGGCCAGCTCACGGCGGAGGTCCAGAACTGCAGCCAGAGGGCGAGCAGCAGGCCGGCGGCCCCGCACAGGAAACAGACCCAGGTCAGACGGGACGGCCGCAGCCCCAGGGCCTCGTCCATCCCGTGGACGTGGTACGGCGTGTAGACGTCCACGATCTCGAACCCCTCCTCGCGCGCGCTGCGCGTGGCGGCCAGGACCTCGGCCTCGGTCCGGAACACGGCGGTGAGGACCCGGGCGCTCATGAGGGGGCCCCTTCCTTCTCGTAGGCCTTCTCGTTGGCCTGCCTGCGGGCGTAGCCGAGCACGCCCTTGACCTCGGCCATCGCGATCACGGGGAGGAACCGGCAGAACACGAGGAACGCGGTGAAGAACAGGCCGAAGCTCCCGACCAGCGTCAGGATCTCGATCGAGGTGGGCGAGTAGTCGGCCCAGGACGAGGGCAGGTAGTCGCGGTGGAGCGACGTGACGATGATCACGAACCGTTCGAACCACATCCCGACGTTGATGAGCAGGGACAGCAGGAACACCAGGAGGAAGTTCTCGCGGATCTTCTTGAACCACAGGAACTGGGGCGTGACGACGTTGCACGTCACCATCGTCCAGTAGGCCCAGGCGAACGGACCCATCGCGCGATTCGCGAACACGAACTTCTCGTACGCATTACCGGAGTACCAGGCGATGAAGAACTCCGTCCCGTAGGCCAGGCCCACGATGCCGCCCATGCCGATGATGAGCTTGCACATGGCGCCGACGTGCCGCTTCGTGATGTAGTCCTCGAGGCGCATCACCTTCCGCGCGATCAGCATCAGCGTCAGGACCATGGACAGTCCCGAGAAGATGGCGCCCGCCACGAAGTACGGGGGGAAGATCGTCGTGTGCCACCCGGGGATCACGGAGGTAGCGAAGTCGAAGCTGACGATGGTGTGGACGGAGAAGACCAGCGGCGTCGCCAGGCCGGCCAACAACAGGTAGACCAGCTCGTAGCGTTGCCAGGTGCGCACCGAGCCGCTCCACCCCAGGCTCAGCACGTTGAAGAGCGCCTTCCGCGTCTTCGTCTTCGCGCGATCGCGCAGGGTGGCGAAGTCCGGCAGGAGCCCGACGAGCCAGAAGGTGAATGAGATGATGAAGTACGTGGAGATCGCGAACACGTCCCAGAGGAGGGGCGATCGCCAGTTGATCCAGAGCGGGCCCCGCTCGTTGGGATAGGGCAACACCCAGTACGCCAGCCACGGGCGGCCCATGTGGATCAGGGGGAAGATCCCCGCGCACATGACCGCGAAGATCGTCATGGCCTCGGCCGAGCGGTTGACGGAGGTCCGCCAACGCTGGCGGAACAGGAACAGGACGGCCGAGATCAGGGTGCCGGCGTGGCCGATCCCGATCCAGAACACGAAGTTAGTGATGTCGAAGGCCCAGCCGACGGTCCGGTTCAGGCCCCACGTGCCGATGCCGACGAGGCACTGGTAGCCCACGGCCACCGCGCCGGCCAGCAGCATGAGGCTGGAGAGGGTGATGCCGCCCCACCAGAGCGGGGTGGGTCGCCCCTCGAGGGGCCGGCAGATGTCCTCGGTCACGTCGTGATACGACTTGTCGCCGTCGACGAGGGGTTCGCGGGCGGGGGACAGCACCTCAGCCATGCGTCACCCCCGCTCCCGAATCGCTCGCCCTGCGATTGCGCACCAGGGTCAAGTAGGCCACGGACGGGCGTACGTCGAGATCCGCCAGCACGTGGTACGCGCGGGCGTCGTCCACCCGGCTCCGAACGCCGCTCTCGGTGTCGTTCGTGTCGCCGAACACGAGAGCGGAAGCCGGGCACGCCTGCTGACACGCCGGCCGGACGTCTCCGTCGGCAAGCGGGCGGCCTGCCGCCTGGGCCTCCGCCTTGGCCTCGGAGATGCGCTGCGCGCAGAACGAGCACTTCTCCATGACGCCTCGGCTGCGCACCGTGACGTCGGGGTTGAGTGCCAGGTTCTGCACCAGGTCGTCGTGCGGGTAGTCGAACCAGTTGAAGCGCCGTGTCTTGTACGGACAGTTGTTGGCGCAGTAGCGGGTGCCGACACAGCGATTGTAGACCTGCTGGTTCAGCCCCTCGCTGGAGTGGACGGTCGCGAGGACGGGACACACGGTCTCGCACGGGGCGTTGTCGCAGTGCTGGCACATCATCGGCTGGTGGACGACGTCGACGTCCGGACCCTCGCCCTGGACGTACCGGTCCACGCGGATCCAGTGCATGTCGCGCGACCGACGCACCTCGTCCTTGCCGACGACGGGCACGTTGTTCTCGGCCTGGCAGGCGATCACGCACGCGGAGCACCCGGTGCACGCCGTGAGGTCGACCGCCATGCCCCAGTGCCTGCCCTCGTACTCGTGGTCGTCCGGCCAGAGGGTCGCCGAGGGGTGCGGGTGGAAGGCGCCGGACGACGGATCCCGCCGCCAGGCCTCCAGCGTCGTCTCCTGCACGTGCGGCCTCCGCCGCTCGTTCGGCGGCGCGAGGTGGGCCGGCACGTCGAGGGAGCCGTGGATCTGCGTGCGGGCGACGTCTGAGCTCGCGCCCGTTCGCTCCACGGTGACGCCGCCCCGCACGTACGTGAGCGCGCCCCCTTCGAGTCCGAGCAGCGGGGCCGCGTTCACCCCCACCAGCTCCCCGGCGGCGACCGTCGGTCGCGCCTCGATCCAGTCCGGGCCGATGCCCGCGAACCGGTCGGTTCCCTTCCGCCCGTACCCGAGGGCGACGGTCACGACGTCGTCGTGCTGCCCCGGCTGGACCAGCGCGGGCAGCTCGACCGCTCCCGTCTCCCCGGCCCGGATCCGCACCACGTCGCCGGTGGCCACCCCGAGCTCGCGGGCCCGGCGCGGCGAGAGGCTCGCGTGGTTGTCCCAGACCGTCTTGGTCAGGGGATCGGGCAGCTCCTGGAGCCACGGATTGTGCGCGTGCCGCCCGTCGAGGAGGCCCGTGGTGGGATGGAGGACCAGCGCCAGGCTGCCGTCCTCGCGCGCTCCCCCGCGCGCGGGACTCGTCACCTTGGCGGCGTCGTCGAAGCGCGAGGTCGCGGGCGTACGCTCGATCTCGACCACGCCGTCGTGCACCGCCGCGGTCCAGAAGGCGTCGAAGGTCACCCTGCTCTTCGCGCGGGGATGGACGCGCGAGCGCCACGTCTCGCGCATGAGGTCGTAGGCGGAGCGATCTTCTTCATCCCCCCCGGCGCCCGTGAAGGCGGCGAGGCTCGCGGTGAACGCGCGCGTGCCGCCG
>JAUXCH010000572.1 GCA_030618975.1 Planctomycetia bacterium | reverse complement strand
GTTCCACGCTCACTGGTTCCTCCGCAGGAAGCCCTTCGAGGTGATCTTCGAGGATCCGGGCGACGCCCGGAGGTCGTTGCTTCGCACCGGTGCGCGCCTCCGGGAGGACGTGCTACCGCGCTACGACCGGGCGATCCGCATCCTCGACAAGGCCCTGGCCGAAGAGGCCTCGAGCCGCCAGCGGTCCCATCCTCGCGCCGTCGCCGACCTGATCCTCGCGCGCTGCTGGTTCGCCATGAGCGCGTTCCACCTCGAGGCGTTCTCGATCTACGCGCTCGAGCTGGAGCGGTTCATCCCCGATAGGATCCAGGGGCAGATCGACCGGTGGTGGGTCGTCTACATCCCGACGATCAAGATGAGCGACGCACTCGACGGCTACACCGGTCAGGAGCTCACGCCCGAGGACGAATCGAGCTACGAGCGCTGGGTACTGCCCGACCAGCCCGGCATGCAGGGCAACATCCTGCTGATCGACCCGGAGCACACGCACTACCGAGCCAAGCGCAAGCTCACCGACGTGCTGAAGAACCTCGATCCGCGGTTGGTTCCCCGTGCCCTGGACATGATCCACTCGGCCCGCCGCGTCATGCGGGACCACGCGCTGAGCGGGTGGGGGTGGACGACCTACTACTCGATCGCCTACACGTTCATCTTCATGCCGCTGTACCCGGATCCTGCGCCGCCACCCACGCGACCGGGTGACACGGAGCCGACGCCTCCGACGACCCCGCGCGGCCCCGCGACGACGCCCGGCGGTTCGGAGCCGGGCGGCCCGACGACGGGGAGGTAGCTCGAGACGTGTCCAGAATCCGGTGTGCTCCCGCCGTGGACGGTTGACAGTCCGGGAGCGTGCTGCGAGCCTGCCGCCCGTGATGGACGAAGTGGCGCAGTACAACCGGGAGCGCTGGCAGGCGTTGGTCGAGGCGGGCGTCTCGTTCACGCGGCCGTGGCTCGACCTCGACGCCGAGAGCGCTCGCACGCGCCTGGACGAGGAGGGACTGCTGGGGGAGGTCGCCGGCCGGGAGGTGCTGTGTCTCGCGGGGGGAGGCGGCCAGCAATCGGCGGCCTTCGCGATGCTCGGGGCTCGGGTCTCCGTCCTCGACCTCTGCGAGGGTCAGCTCGCAGGGGACCGCGAGGCCCTCGCGCACCACGGGCTCGAGGCGCGGCTCGTCCTCGGCGACATGCGCGACCTCTCCGCGTTCGATGACGACGCCTTCGACCTCGTGTGGCACGCGCACGCGCTCAGCTTCGTGCCCGACCCGCGTCCGGTGTTCGACGAGATCGCCCGCGTGCTGCGGCCCGGGGGGCGCTACCGCCTCTACTGCACGAACCCGTTCACCCACGGCCTCTGGGACCAATCCTGGAACGGGGAAGGGTACCCGCTGGGCCTGCCCTACGTCGACGGCGCCGAACTCACGTCGACGGTCGGCGTCTGGGACGTGGTGCGGCCGGACGGATCGAGGGTTCGCGTGGACGGTCCGAGACAGTGGCGCCACGCGCTGAGCACGCTCGTGAACGAGTTGGTGGCGCGGGACTTCACGATCGACGGCGCCTGGGAGTCGCCCACGGGCGACGGTGCCGCCGAGCCGGACACCTGGGCGCACTACAAGTCGATCGCGCCGCCCTGGCTCACGTTCTGGACGACCTGGCGTCCCTAGTTCGACGCCCCGCGTCGCTTCGTTCGTCGGGCTCCGCGCTTTCCGCGCAACCGCAGGCGCAGCCCGAGGTCCGCCCGCAGCCGCGTGCGAGCGTCGGCGCGACGCGGCGCACGAGCACGCGCGAACGGCGCGTCTCCGTGACCCTGTCGTGCTCGCAGGGTGCCGCCGAGGTGCGGCGGAAGAGGAGCATCGAAACACCCTCCGCGTCGTCCAGGCGGGGAGCCGCCGCGCACCGGGGGCCGGCTAGGTGGGGCAGGTCTCGACAGGTACGATCCGGCGCGACCGACGGAGGATCGGGGCAGGTGGCGGACGGCCCCGAGCGTCTGCCACCCGCCCCCGGTGAGGCACGGCATGACGCAGGACGACGCGACGCAGATTGGTGCGATGGACGCACTCAGGGTCTTCGACCGGGGCGAGTACGATCTGCTCCAACCGGTCGACATCGAGGGGCTTCGCGCGCACAACCGCGCGAACAAGTCGAAGGCGCTGGTCGACAAGCGCATGACGGAGAAGGAAGCGGTCTCCCGCTTCTTCGAGGACGGCCAGTATCTCGGCATCGAGCTGTACGGGACGGTCCGGTGCCCGATGTCGGTCGTCCGCGAGGTCATCCGCCAGATCCGGGATCGGAACATCACCAACCTGCGGATCTGCGGCCAGGGGTGCTTCGAGCAGGAGCTCCTGGCCAACACCGGGGCGATCAAGGGGAGCGACTGGACCTACACGGGCCTCGAGGTCTACGGCATCTCACCGTCCTGGCGCCGGGCCGTGGAGAGCGGCGCGGTGGAGCGGGTCTGCGAGTGGTCGAACGCGGCCATCGCGTGGCGGTTCAAGGCCGCTGGGATGGGAGTCCCGTTCCTTCCCGTGCAGGTCATGCAGGGGACGGACACCCTGCGGTGCTCGTCCGCGATGGTCATCGAGAATCCCTACGGCGCTGGGAAGGTGGCGCTCGTGCCCGCCCTGATCGTCGACCTCGGTCTCATCCACGTGAGCCGCGCCGACAAGTACGGGAACTGCCAGATCGACGGCA
Organism: Planctomycetia bacterium; assembly: GCA_030618975.1. GTDB lineage: Bacteria > Planctomycetota > PLA2 > PLA2 > JAEUHO01 > JAUXCH01. Next base: position 1,285 of record JAUXCH010000572.1, on the reverse strand, counting down.
TCTCCGGATTTGCACGCGAAATGTCCCGGGCGTCGAAGCGGTTGATCGTCTCGGCCGAGGAGATCGTGGACACCGACGTGATCCGCGAGCACCCGGACCGGACGCAGATCCCGTACTTCCTGGTCGACGCCGTGGTGGAGGCGCCCTTCGGCTCCCACCCTGGCGAGATGGCCGGCGCGTACGTCCGCGACGAACCGCACATCAAGAGCTACTACCAGGACGCCCAGGACGCCGAAAAGGCCCAGACGTACATGGAGAAGTGGATCTACGCCGTCCCGGACCACGAGCAGTACCTGGATCTCGTCGGACGCGATCACCTCGAGTCGCTGCGCCTGGGAAGGGATGTGTGAGATGACGGAGAACGGCTACAGCCCGAACGAACTGCTCATCTGTGTCGCTTCCCGCCTGATGGAGGACGGAACCACCGCCTTCATCGGCACCGGGATCCCGATGCTCGCCGCGTCTCTGGCCCAGCGGCAGCACGCGCCGGACCTGATGCCGATTTTCGAGTTCGGCGGCATGGGGGCCCGCCTCGAGCGCCTTCCGCTCGCGGTGGGGGACATGTGGACCTTCCACCGGGGGCTCATCGCGGCAGGCATCTGCGACGCCATGGAGTTCGCGCAGCTCGGTTTCGTCGACTACGGATTCCTCGGCGGCGCGCAGATCGACGCGTACGGCAATCTCAACTCGACCGTGATCGGCGAGCAGAAGCACCCCAAGGTCCGGCTGCCCGGCTCGGGTGGCGCGAACGACGTCGGCTCGTGCTGCTGGAACACGATCATCCTCATGCAGCACTCGAAGCGCCGCTTCCTCGAGAAGATCGACTTCCTCACGACGCCCGGCTACCTGACGGGCCCCGGCGCGCGCGAACAGGCCGGGCTTCCGGCGAACACGGGGCCGTACCGCGTCGTCACGAACCTCGCCACGCTGGACTTCCACCCCGAGTCGAAGCGCATGCGCCTGATCGGGCTGAACCCGGGCGTGACGAAGGACCAGGTGATCGAGGAGACCGGATTCGAGCTGCTCGTCGCCGACAGCCTCGCGCAGAACGCGCCGCCGTCCGCGGAGGAGTTGAGGCTCCTGCGCGACGAAATCGACAAGGACCGCTTCTACATCTAGCTCGCATCGGACGGCGTGGCGCACGGTCCGGCCCGGCCTGCCCCGGGGCCTGGTCGCGCGCCAGTTCGCCGAGAAGCGTCGGGTTCGTCCGGCCCGATTCGCCTCCGAGCTCGATGCCCGCGCGGGCCGTTCCGGCCCCGCGGTCCTCGGGTTCTGGTTCGTGTGC
>JAUXCH010000007.1 GCA_030618975.1 Planctomycetia bacterium | reverse complement strand
GGGGACAGGGTAGGGAAAGGTGGACGCTCCGCCAAGTCGGAGGGGACGGGGGAGGGGGGGGGAAATCGGGCGTATTCGGCGGGATTCTACGTAACCGACGTGTTCCGAGCCGTTTACGGTGACGGTCTCGTGACCCTCGACGCCCCGCGGGGTGGGGCAGGGGGGGGGAGATCGAGGGGACGTTGGGCGCCGAACAAGACGAAAAAAGAAACGCGCAGCGGAGTGATCCGCTGCGCGCCTCTCGGGACTCCCGGTCCACACGTCCTCGTGGGACGCGCGGTGGAGATGGGGAGTCGAGTCCCCTGCTAGTAGCCGAGGCCACCGCTGGGAGCGGGGCAGCACGGGCTCTGGTAGACAGGGCCTTGCGCGCAAGGGTTGCAGGGGTTCGGCTGATTGCAGGGATTGCAGCTGCTGCACCCGGAGAGGGCGACGGCCGCAACCACCAGCACGAGAATGGCGATTACGTTCTTCATGGGATTTTCCCTCCTACGTCGACCCACCCCCTACGGGGCACTGGGTCACTGCTTGCCTCCGAGATGAGGCCGACGCGAGGGTACCGAAACGCGCTCGCAGGGCCAAGAAGCCCTGCCGGAACGCTCCGGCTCCTCACCGTCTGCCCAACACCATCCCGTCGGCTGCGGAGTCTACCCTCTTTAGGGCCTTGCCAAGCCTTGCCACACCCCTGAATTCGGCCCTCGGACCCCATTCTCTGTCACGGTTCTGTCTTGGGTGGCGGCCCACGCGGCAGAAGCCCTCGGTTGGCCTGCGCCGGGATTCCCGGCGAACGGACGGCGTGGTAGAGAGGCGTCCGCGGAGGTGACTCATCGTGAAGGTCCTCGTGGTCGGTGGAGGGGGTCGGGAGCACGCGCTCTGCGTCGCGCTCGCGAAAAGCCCCAAGGTGGACACGATCTTCTGCGCGCCGGGAAACGGCGGGATCGCGGCGATCGCGGAGTGTCGTCCGGATCTGCTGGTCAGCGACCTCGAAGGCCTCGTCGCGTTCGCGAAGGACGCATCGGTCGATTTGACGGTCGTCGGACCCGAAGCGCCCCTCGTCGCGGGCATCGTCGATCGCTTCCAGGAGGAGGGCCTGCGGATCTTCGGGCCGCCCAAGGCCGCCGCGCGCTTGGAGGGGAGCAAGGACTTCGCCAAGCAGGTGATGCTCAAGAACAACATTCCGACGGCGGCGCACCACACGTTCTCGGAGCTCGCCGAGGCGAAGGAGTACGTCGAGCAGAACGACGTGTACCCCGTCGTCGTGAAGGCGGACGGCCTTGCCGCGGGCAAGGGCGTCACAGTCTGCGAGACGAGGGAGGCTACGATCGCCGCCGTCGAGGAGTCGATGGGCGCTCGCCGATTCGGCGATGCCGGCGCGATCGTCGTCATCGAGGAGTTCCTACGCGGCGAGGAAGCCTCCGTGCACGCCATCACGGACGGCGAGACGCTGCTCGTGCTTCCCTCCGCTCAGGACCACAAGCGCGTTGGCGAGGGCGACACCGGCCCCAACACCGGTGGCATGGGGGCATACAGCCCCGCCCCCGTCGTCGAGGGCGAGATGATGGACCGCATCGTCCGCACCGTCCTCGTTCCCACGCTGCACGGCATGAAGCGCGCGGGAACGCCCTTCCGCGGCGTGCTCTACGCCGGCCTGATGATCACGAGGGGCGGCCCGCGAGTGCTCGAGTACAACGTCCGCTTCGGAGACCCGGAGACACAGGTCCTCTTCCCGCGCATGAAGGGAGACCTCTTCGACATCCTCAGCGCGGCGGCCGACGGAGATCTGTCGAGCATCGAGGGCCTGGACCTCGACGAGCGCCCCTGCGTCGGTGTCGTCGTCGCGTCCGAGGGCTACCCGGGTCCGTACCAGGGCGGCAAGGAGATCGTCGGTCTCGAGGCCGCCAATGCCATGGAGGACGTCGTCGTCTACCACGCCGGCACCCGCCTCAGCGGGGACCGCATCGTCACGGCCGGCGGCCGCGTCCTCTGCGTCTCGGCCCTCGGCGACGACTTCCAGGCCGCCCGGGACCGCGCCTACGAGGGCGTGGACGCGATCCACTTTACGGGGGCCTCCGTCCGCCGGGACATCGGCTGGCGCGTCCTGGCCAGGACCTAGGGCCGGTCGCGAGGACCGGCCGCGGAGCACGGATCCGGCGGCTTCGCGGCGAAACGGTCCCGCGGCGCGTTCCCATGTGCGTACCCCCCGGGAGGCCCCGATGCCCCAGACCGCGCGCCGCCTGCTCCAGCCTGCCGTCCTCCTCCTGCTCGCCAGCGGCCTCCTGGCCGCCTTGGCCGTCCCGGCCTCGGCGGGCCCCCGGTCCCGCGCCGCGGTCCTGGCGGGGAAGCTGAGGACCCAGCGGCTCGAGAACGTGAGGTTCGAGGACGCCGGCCTCGAAGACGTCCTCAAGTGGCTCCGGGTCGCCACGGGCTCCAACTTCGTCCTCAAGCGATCCGCCCTGGCCAAGGCCGGCATCGACCCCGCCGACATCCACGTCACCCTCACGCTCGAGAAGGTGACCCCGGCCACCCTGCTGGGCCTGGTCCTGCAGCCCCACGATCTGGCGGCCCAGGTGAAGGGCAACGTCGTCTACGTCACGACCCGGGTGGACGCGATGGGGAAGCCGGTCACCCGGATCTACTCGATCTCGCACATCACCTGGACGAAGGTCGACTTCATCGCCCCGGACATCAACCTGTACCCCTCCAATTTCACGCCGATCGAGGAGTACGAGTCCGAGGTGGTCGTCGAGAACGACCCCTTGAACACGGGGGACGCCGTCGCCGAGCTCCTCCAGGACCTCGTGGCCCCCGGCGAGTGGGACAACGAGGGCTGGGCCGTCCGGGCGACGGACCGCTACCTCGTCATCCGCGCGCCGAAGTCCGTGCAGGCGAAGATCCACCGGGCCCTGGCGCAGATCGCCTCCCTGAAATAGGGCGGCGCCCGCCGACGGGCCATATACGGGAAGGAGGACGCTCGCCACGCGGGCTCCCCTCGTCGCTATCATTCGCGGCCATGGACGATCCTTCCCTGCAGCAGGCGGTCGCGACCTTCGAGGAGTTCCTCCGCGCGGAGCGCCTCAAGATGACCGGCCAGCGTCGCCAGATGGTGCGCGCGGCCCTCGACCAGCGCGGGCACTTCACCGCCGAGGAGCTCTACCAGCGCCTCGTGAGGGAGGGGGAGTCCGTCAGCATGGCCACGGTCTACCGTGGCCTCCGGCTCCTCGAGGACGCCGGCATCGTCGAAGGCCACGACTTCGCCGATGGCCAGCGCCGCTACGAGCGCGCCCTGCAGGTCGAGCACCACGACCACATGGTCTGCGTCGACTGCCGCGAGGTCATCGAGTTCCGCAGCGAGGAGATCGAGAAGATCCAGAAGGGCATCGCCGAGGAGCAGGGCTTCGACATCGAAGAACACAACCTGACCCTCTACGTGGCCTGTCGGAACTGGCGCAAGACGGGGAGGTGCGCGCGCCGCGAGGAGCGCGAGCGGCAGGGCAAGCGGAAGGACTAGGCGTGCCCGACGACGCGGCCTTCATGCGGGAGGCCCTCGCCGAGGCGCGTGCCGCCGAGTCCCACGACGACGTCCCGATCGGCGCCGTCGTCGTGAAGGACGGACGGATCATCGCGCGCGCCCGCAACCGCCGCGAGGCCGACGGCGACCCGACCGCGCACGCCGAGATCCTCGCCCTCCGCGACGCGGCCAGGCAGGTCGGCTTCTGGCGTCTCGAGGGTTGCACGCTCTACGTGACGCTCGAGCCCTGCTTCATGTGCGCCGGCGCCTGCGTGAATGCGCGCGTCGAGCGGATCGTCTTCGCGGCCACCGACCCCAAGGCCGGCGCCGCCGGCAGTCTCGCCGACGTGCCCGCCGACGCGCGCCTCAACCACAACCCCGAGGTGATCGGCGGCGTGCTCGCCGACGAGGCCGCGGCGCTTCTCAAGGCGTTCTTCGCGGCGAGGAGGTAGGAAGGTGGGGGAGGCGCGGGGGCCGGACCCGGCTTGACCGGGCCACGCCCGGCGCCTACCGTTCCCCCCCTGCCGGATCACGCGCGGAGAGGTGCCGGAGTGGTCGAACGGGCCGGTTTCGAAAACCGGTGTGCCTTTACGGGTACCCAGGGTTCGAATCCCTGCCTCTCCGCCATTTCCCGGCTTCGGTGGGTGATCGAGTCGGCCGTCGCGCAGGTCCCAGGAGCGATTTCGGCTGCCAGCCTGGCCGACCCGTGACTCCTGCGGCGGGCGAGGTTGCACAAAACTAAACCATGGGTTAAGTTTTGTGCGGTATGGTCTGCCCCAGGAAAACAGTCCGGGTCCCTGACTGGGATGCGCTGTACACCGTCGCAGAGTCCCAGGCAGGCCACTTCACCACGGCCCAGGCCGCGTCGGCGGGCTACTCGCCGCAGCTACTCCACAAGTACTTGGCCAGCGGGAGAGTCGCCCGCGTGCGGCGCGGGGTGTACCGGGTCACGCACTTCCCGGCCGCCGAGCACGAGGATCTCGTAGTGCTGTGGCTGTGGGCGGAGCAAGCGGGCGTCTTCTCACACCAGAGCGCGCTCGCGCTCCACGACCTCTCCGACGTGCTTCCCGCCCGGACGTACATGACCCTGCCCGAGGACTGGCGAGACAGGCGGCTCCGCGTTCCGGCGGGTCTGGTCCTCCACTTTGCCGACGTCGAGGACCACGACTGCGAGTGGCTGGATGCCGTCCCGATCACGTCGCCTCGTCGGACACTGCGCGATTGCATCGATGCTCATGTGTCTCCCGATCTCGTGCAGCAGGCACTTCGCGAGGCACGTCAACGAGGGCTAGTCTCCAAGGCTGAAGGGGGCAGGCTCACCAAGCGCTTGGCGAGGTCCATGGGGGAGGCGCGGTGACCATCGGGCGCTACGCAACGCCGCCCGCTTTCAAGCAGGCCCTGGAGAAGCGCCTGCGGAACGCCTCGACCTCCGGGACGGACTTCGCCCGCCGCCGGCAGCTGCTGGTCTTCGATCGGTTCCTCGCCCGTGTCACCCAGGCGCTGGGAGACGCGGTCACGCTCAAGGGTGGGCTGGTGATCGAACTTCGGCTCGCCCGTGCGCGCACCACGAAGGATGTCGATCCTCGGCTGATGGGCTCGCCGGAGGAGGTGCTGGACAAACTTCAGGAAGCGGGCCGTCTCGACCTCGGTGAGTTCATGCGCTTCGAAGTGCGACTGGATCGCCTGCACCCGGACATCCAGGGTGACGGGATGAAGTGCGATGGGTATCGCTTCCGTGCCGAGTGTCGGCTGGCCGGGAAGATCTACGGTCGGCCTTTCGGGGTAGATGTGGCCTTCGGCGATCCGCTCGTCCAGGAGCCGGATGTCGTCGTGGCGGACGATCTGCTGGCCTTCGCCGGGATCGAAGCTCCGACGCTTCGGCTCTACCCGGTCGTCTCGCACGTTGCCGAGAAGCTGCACGCCTACACGATGCCTCGCCCGCGTCCGAACTCACGGGTCAAGGACCTCCCGGACCTTGCGCTCCTCGGCAGCGTGGGGGAGCTCGACGCCGAGACGCTGCGTACTGCCCTGAACCGCACGTTCACCTTCCGCGAGACACACCCGCTCCCCGTGTCCCTGCCGAATCCGCCCTCGTTCTGGATGCAGCCGTACGCTGCCATGGCGACGGCGGACGACCTGGAGTGGCAAACGCTCACCGAGGTCCACGAGGCGGCGGCCACCTTCCTCGATCCGGCGCTCGGCGGGAGCGTGGCCCAGGGGACCTGGGCTCCGGATCGGTGGCGTTGGCGTACCCAGTAGGGGACCGCGCCAGAAAGTCACCCTATGGACCCGCATGGATTTCGGCCTTCCATTCGGCTGGGCCGCCAACAGGAGCCGAAATCAGGGGTTTCGGCCGCTGAGAAGTGCCGAAGTCTGGCGCTGAAGGGCCAATTGGTCGAGTAGGCCGACTTCGAAAACCGGTGTGCCTTCCTGGGGGTACCCAGGGTTCGCATCCCCGCCTCTCCGCCATCTTCTGGCTTCTGCGGATGATGTGTTCCGCGGCCACGGCGGCAGCACGATTGATGTCAGCCGACAAACCGGTGTACGTCTCCCACGGGTCGTCGATGTCCGGTCACTCGCCCACACTCTCCCGCCGCCACGTCCAATCGTCCGCGACCCACAGGGATCGATCGGTGGCCTCCGCCTCCAGTACGGGCGTCCAGAAGCGGAACAGGGCCGTACCGGCGTCGTCGAGAGTCCTCCAGGGGATCCTGTAATCCTGGACGTATGCGGTCCACGCGGAGCGCCACGTTGCCGGTGGGGAGGCCAGCTGAGGAGGCCACGAGGATTGCCGCACGTCGAACGTTGTGCGACACACGCCGGCCAACGCGCCAGCGCACGGTATGGTGAGCGAACTTGCGATGACGAGCATGTCGAACAGATCGCGAGGACGCGAGTTCTTCTCTCCGTACTCACGCGTGTATCCGTGCAGTTTCTCCGCCAAGTGCTGGGCAACCGGCACGACGGGAACCTCGGGTGATTCGATGCCGGCGAAACCAAGCAGTCCGCGAAGACGCAGGTACTCGATGGGCCTCGAATCCGCAGGGACGAAGTTGACATCGAGTTGAAGACGCTCGAAGAGCCGACCGTCGAGAAGCGCGAGGATCTTGTATCGCAGGCCGCCGTCCTCCGTTTCGGCCGTAAGGCTACGCGGCTCACCTACCTCGAACGTGAAGTAGTCGTCGAGATCGATCTCGACGACTGTCTCCAGGAGTTCTGCGAATGTTCCGGAGGAGGCACGCCAGGTGGCGTCGGTGTCTCTTGTCGCGCGTGCGCCTTCTCCCAATCGTGCGAGGAGAACCTGGCCTCCCTTGAGGACCCAAGACCCCGCCGGAGCAGCACGGGCGAGTCTGGCCAGGAATCGTTGGTGAGCGACCTCCTTGCGCAATCGATCGAGCGGTGTTCCCGCCTCCCGCGCCATGCGGAGCAGATGCTCCTCGAGCGAGGTGCGAAAGGCGGAAGCGTTCTTGTAGCGGCGCGGAGTCACGGCGCGGCTTCCAGGTCCCCGAGGACCGCACGCGTCCGCTCGTCCGAGGCCAGGTCACGCAGGAGGCGCCGCCGTGTGATCAGTCCCCTGTCGAGGAACTCCCGCGCAGCCTCGACCGCTCGGTGGGTGCCGTATCGTGCGCAGATATCCTTGATCGTTCGCTCGGGTGTCGTCACGGGAACGCCCTCGCGGGAGGTCCGGTCGCGTTCGGGCAGGGATGAGGTGTGTACGGTGACGCCCGTCCGCCGTCCTCGGAAGCGTCGCGGCACCGTGATGTGAATCGTGCCGGGCATGGCATCGGTGAGGTCATAGACCACGAGCGCGGTGTCGTGGCTGGCCGCTGCCCCCTCCCCGGCCCACAGGCAAGCGACGACAATGTCCTCGAGGGGCCGGAACGGGAACCGGTGGAACCGATAGATGCCGTGGGCCACCCGCTCGAGGGATCCAGTCCGGGCGAGGTAGTGGAGTTGCTGATCCGAGACTCCGGCCTCGTGGGCCTGAGCCGTGGTGAAGTGGCCCACCTGCGCTTCCGCCAGCGGATAGAGGAGGTCGAGGCTGAGCGACATGAAACTAAAAATATCTTTAAGTTTCATGCATGTCAAGTTGGCTACGATGCGCCGCACCTCCTGCCACACTGCCTTCCTGATTCGGCAGCGTTGGGCACGGGTTGCCCACGTCGACACCGGCCGGTTCAGCGCTCACCGTGCGTCATCCCGCAGTCGCTCGTCCCGCCGCCACGGGAGCAGCGGATCCGTCCGGTAGCCGAGCGCTTCGTAGCCCTTCAGTCGCTTCTGGTACATGCGATCGAACACGGGCACCCGTTCGTCGACGTAGTCGTGGACCCATACGTCGTTCTTCCCCGGATGGGCGCGCTCGATCCTCCCCACGTACTGGATCAAGGTGCCCTTCCAAGCCACCGGGAGGGCGAGGAAGAGACTGTCGAGACGCGGGTCGTCGAATCCTTCGCCGATGAACCGTCCGGTCGCCACCACGACGAAGGCCTCATCCTCGGCAACTTGCGCCATGGCCGTGCCGACCTCTCGTCGGGCCTTCGCGCGCATCCCACCGTGCAGGACGAACACGCGCGGGACGGTGGCGCGAAGACGCTCCGCCAGGTCTTCGAGGTGGCTGCGTCGCTCCGTCAGGACGATGGGGCGCCTTCCCGCAGAGATTGCCTCTTCGATGTCGCTCACGATCATCCGGTTTCGGGGGGCGAACGCCACCAGCTCGGCGTAGAGGGTCTGGATGCCCGGGTCCGGCCGGAGGGGATCGACTGTGAAGGTCGTGACGCGTCGGATGAGTTGCCGCCGGAGTGGGGCGTCGGGAGCCTCTCTCATCCGATGGCGTACCGGCCCACACTGCTGGTGGAGCAGCGGCTGGAGCCCGTCGCGGCGCACCGGCGTGGCCGTCAGCCCCACCACGAAGCGTGCCGGAAGTGCGCCGAGCACCTGCTCGAAGGAGACGGCCGGCACGTGATGGCACTCGTCCACGACGACGTGTCCGTAGGCGCGAAGTGTCTCGGACAGGTCGTCCCTGCGGGCCAGCGTCTGAAACATCGCGACATCGATGTTGCCGGTGAGCTTCTTGCGCGTGCCCCCCAGGCGACCGATCGCGGACGGGTCGATGCCGAGGAACCTGGCGAGCTGGGTCCTCCACTGCTCGAGGAGCGGTGTGCGATGGACCAGCACGAGCGTGCTCACCGCACGTGCGGCTGCGAGGGCAGCCGCGATCACGGTCTTCCCCGAGCCGGGCGGCGCGACGAGTACGCCGGTGTCGTGTTCGAGCAGATCCTGAAGGGCAACCTGCTGTGTCGGGTGCAACTCCCCTTGGAAGGTCCAGTCCGTTCGGGCTCCGTCCGCGCGTTCATCGCGGCAGTCGAGCTTCGACCCCCAACTCTCCACCAGGGCCTCCAGCTTGTCCAGGCAGCCTCGCGGCAGACCCAGGTGCCTTGCGTGCTCGGTGCATCCCGTGATCACGCGTGGCGTGGTGCCGGCCGACCGACGCATCTTCTGTCGTCTGTAGAACTCCGGATTCTGGAATGCCGCAAGGCGCTTCGTGTCCGCCAGGAAAGGGGAGGGGAGATCGGCTGTCTGCACGAAGAGTTGCTGGGCCTGCACGACCGGGACCGTTCGTCCGCGCATCTCCCGAACGGCGGCGGCCGGCCGCTCGCGCTCCTTCGGCGGCTTCCACGGTTCGGCGTCTTCCTCCTCCGCGTCCAGAGACCATCCTGGTACGCCGATCACGCGGCCTGAGCGAACCGCGGCGCGGGCCACCTCTTCGAGCGCCTGCCGCGGGATGACCGGGTGTCGGCCGAGTGCGTCCCACGGGTCCTCCACCGGAGAGAGCGATGCGTCCAGGAATGTCGAGCGTCCCTGGCGTCTGGATTCGCCCTGAAGCGGGAGGGCGATCAGGTTTCCGAACCCTCCACGCGGCAGCGTGTCCTGGTTGGGGAAGAATCGGTCGTAGGACTGGAGACTGATCTGGTGGCGGCGCTCCATCGTGCGCGTGAGGAGAAAGGACCCAACCTGGCGCGCCCTGCGCGCCTGGACTCCGTCGCTGAAGAAGAACCAGGCATGACCGCCATGGCCGGAGCGAGACACCTCCAGCAGGGGCACCAGGTCCTGCTCACGAGCGACTTCGGCGAACGCCGCCAGATCCTCAGACCAGCCGTCGCCGTCGAAGTCGACAGCGAGGAGCCGGCAGGTGTCGTCTTCGAGAAGGGGGTAGAGGCCCACCGTGTGGAGGCCCTGGAGATGCCTGCGGATGACCTCGTCGTCCAGGGGAAGCAGACGCCTGCTCTCGCAGTTCGCGCAGCGGATGCGCCGCTTCTCACAGATGCCGCGGACCCACTCGTTCGCGCACGCGGGACTGTAGCCACTCCGGCCCGTCTTCGCGCTCTCCCAGCGAAGCGCATGGACGTCGTCACGGCCCTGGAAGCGGGATCGGAAGAGAGCGATCTTCTCCTCGGGGCTCAGCGCCAACTGGTCTGGCCGCGGGGGTGCGGTCTGGTCGGGGGCACGCCTCAAGGAGGCGAGGCGGGCCTGGATCTCCGACTCCTCCTTCGCCAGATCAGCCAACCGCTGCTCGGCCTGGGCGATCTGTCGGGCGATGGGTTCCGGATCCGGCATACGTCCCTCAGGATCGCCCGACATGGCGACAAGGGCTGCCTTGGGTCGCGTACCGCCCATCCGCACCCACGCGCCGGTGGGTGCGGAATCGACCTGCAGACCCCGTGGCAGACCCCGATGGGGCAAGGCGCACAGGTCGAACTCCGGCCAGGGGCCACGACCAACGCGAAATGCACGGCCCTCCCCGACGTGGAGCGCCCACGCCTATCGCCCATCGACTCGACGTTCCCCGGGCGCGAAACCAAGGAGCTACGGCTCCAGAAACCAGACCGCGGCGTCGTGCACCCGAACGGCCTCCGGCATCCTGCGGGCCGTTTCCGGCGTCAACGTGACGATCTCGAGCGACGCACGCGGGTGCTCGGCGGCAGCGGCGAGCAACCCGCGCACTTCCCGGTCGCACGTGGCCTCGTCACCGAGGTCGGCACACACCTGGAGCAACGTTGCGTGTCCGTCTGCAGAGCGCGCCAGGAAGTCGACCTCGAACCCGTCGCAGGTCCGAACGTAACGGACGTCAAGGTTCCGCCGTTCCAGCTCGATGCGAACGGCGGTTTCCAGGGAGTGGCCGAGGTTCGCCTTGCCGGAGCGATCGTAGATCGGGATGAGTCCCGGGTCGATCGGGTAGGCCTTGCGCGGATTCACCATCCGGCGCCGCTCGGAATCCGCATCGACCCAGGCCAGCCGAACGAGGAAGCAGTCCTCCAGATAGGCGAGAAGGTGGTGCAGGGTGTCCCGGCTCACGGCGACGCCCTGGGCCTTCAACGCGCGGTGGAACTTCTCCACGCTGAAGAGGCCGCCGGGATTTCCGAGCAGGTGACGGACCATCCATCGAAGGCTGACCACGTTGCTCACGCCATGCCGTTCCACGACATCGCGCAGGATGGCCAGATCCACGTAGTCGCCGAGAAGTCGAAAGCGGTCGCCGCTCCCCAGGCCCTGGGCCTCCGGGAATCCGCCGGTGGTCAGGTACTCGTGCAAGGCCCCCTGCAGTGCCGACCGCTCGCGCGCCGTAGCCAGGTCGAGGCGATCTGGTAGCGCAAGTCCCCGATGTCTCGAGAACTCCTCGAAACCAAAGGGGAAGATCACGACCTCCCAGGCTCGTCCGCGCAGGGCGGTCGCGATCTCGCGGGAGAGGAGCGCCGCCGACGACCCGCTTACGAAGACCTCTACCTTCTCCTGGTCGAGGAGTCGGCGAACGAACCGCTCCCAGCCGGGCACCACCTGGATCTCGTCGAAGCACCAGGTCACGGTCTCGCGCCCACGGAACGTGGGGAATCGCCGGTAGTACTCCTCCACGAGCACCGAGAAGTCCTCCACGCCGAAGGCGGCGAGCCGCTCGTCCTCGAAAGCGACGTACGGCAGCCGTTCGCGCGGAACGCCTCGCTCCAGACGCTGCCGGCGGATCTGGTGGAGGAAGGTGGTCTTTCCGGCCCGGCGCATGCCCACTACCGCCGTCGCCTTGCCGGGAAAGGTGACGCGGCCGGTCAGGCGCCGTTCGGTGAGGGCGGGGAGGGGCTCCGTGAGGGACGCGCTGAGCAGGTCCCCGAGCAGCGTTCGGGGCAGCCGGGGGGAGCCTTCCGGGCCTGACATCTACGTTCTCCTTATGAGCAAGACAAACTACATGATATCTCTCCTTTTGATAAGGAGAGAAAGCTCAATGCGCCGGCCCCGAGGGCACAGGGGGGCCAGGGTTCGACCCTTCGACTCGCGCAAGGCTCGCTCAGGGCCAGGGGTCGGCCTTCGGCCGAGCCCTGGATCCCTGCCTCTCCGCCATTTGCCGAGCCCTGTGCGGCCCACCGCGCTCTCCGCGGCTGCCAGGCTCGATGGGACAGTCCACGGCCAGCCTATACTCGAGGGCTGGAGAGCAACGTGCGCCGCGATGAGGTGATCGACCGTCTGCACCGCCATGAGAGCGATCTCCGTCGCCTCGGCGTGCGGACCCTGCGCCTCTTCGGGTCCGTGGCGCGGGACGAGGCTTCGGAGGACAGCGACGTCGATCTCTTGGTCGCGTTCGAGGGGGCCCCGACCTTCTCGGGATTCATGGCGCTCAAGATCTTCATCGAGGACCTTCTCGGAGCGCGGGTCGATCTCATCACGGAGACCGGACTCCGAGATGGCGTTCGGCCCCATGTGGAGAGGGATGCCATCCGTGTCGCGTGATCCGCGACTCCTTCTCCAGGACATCGATCGAGGCTGCGAGCGGATCCTCCGCTACGTGGGGGCCCGGTCCCGCGACGAGGCTCTGGGCGACGACCTGATCCTGGATGGCATCCTGATGAACTTCCACTTGATCGGGGAGGCTGTGAAGAGACTCCCCGACGACCTGAAGGAAGCGCACGAGGACATCCCGTGGAGGCAGATCGCGGGGATGCGTGACGTCGTTGCCCATCTCTACTTCGCGCTGGATCCTGAGATCATCTGGGACGCGATCCAACACGACGTCCCGACGCTGCATTCGAGGATCCAGGCCATCCTGTCCGTGTCGGGATCCGAGTAGGGTCACTGTACCGTTTCTCGCACCAGTGGGAACCGGTAGGGCATGACACCTTCCTCGCCCCGCGCCTCCCAGGTCGAGAAACTCCTCGCTCACGCTGGATGTGTCCGAGGACTGGCCCGCGCACTGGTCCCGGGTGACGCCGACGTCGACGACGTGGTTCAGGAGACGTGGCTCGGGGGGCTCGGTTCCAGGGACGCCGACGTACACAGGCCTCGGTCCTGGCTGGCCTCGATCGTCCGACGCCGTGCCGCCCGCCATCTCCGGACCCGGGCCCGCGCGAACAAGCGCCATGCCCAAGGTCCGCGGGCACCGAAGATTCCGGCTTCCGAGGAGTCGGCGGCCCGCCATGCGGTCATCCACGAGGTGTCGGACCCCCTCCGGTCGCCGCGTTCGCCGGACTGCTAGACTCGTCCCGTGACGACGGAGCGGAGAAAGACATCTGGACTGGCCCTCGCCCTCGCGGTTCTCGCCGGGCTGCTGGGCTGGTTCCTGCTGCGCCAATCCGAAGAGGACACCGCACACGCGCCGGGCGAGAAGAGCCGCAAGACCGCGAAGGCGGATGCCCAACCAGCGCGACTCGAGGGGCGCGCATCGACGCAGCCGGCCGGCGAGTCGCAGGTCGGGAAGGCCGAGATCGAGTCGGCCCCTTCTGCGAGGACGGACGAGAAGGAGCCGCCCTCCGCCATCGCGATCGAGGGCATCTTCCAGCGCGTCGGAACCCGGACGCCCGTGGACGTGGGTCGGTTCATCCTGCGCTGGTCGCAGGGCGAAGCGCCCATCCGTCGGGCGAAGCCCAACGACGTGGAGCTGACGACCGACAGAGAGGGTGCCTTCGTCGCCGAGATCGAAGCACCGGGGGTCATCACGGTGAGCGGGATCTGGCCGAAGGACGGCCAGTGGCGTAGCCACGCCTGGTACCTGGAGGGTGGCGAGGGTGGCGACCAGGTCACGGCGTCGCCAGACGAACCCGCGCGCATCGTCGTCGAGGTGACGGCGATGATCCAGTTGAAGGGCGTGGTCGTCGACCCGGAAGGACAGCCCCTCGCCGACGTGCACATCAACTACAGCGTGCCGCACGCGAACGGCTCGAAGACCTGGGCTGGGTACATGACGACGGCGTCCGACAACGGGGCCTTCACCATCATGGGCATGCTCGCCCATCCGGAAGCAGTGCTCGACAAGGACGCGGCTCCGGTCGCGAGTCTCATCCGCTTCCAACGAGACGGCTTCACTGCGCTTGCCGTCAACGTGCACGATGTGGACGAAGCCGACCGCGACCGTTGGCGCGTCGTCCTGTCCCGCGGCCTGAGCATCGAGGGCATCCTCGTCGACGACACCGGACGGACGATTCCGAACATCGATGTCGAGGCGGTCTACGACGATCCCACCAAGCGACGCACAGGGAAGACCGACGAGAACGGCGTTTTCATGATCGCCGCCCTCTCCGAGGGCTCCCTGACGCTGCGCGCATTGGTGCTCGATCAGGACCTCGAGGCGCGCAAGCCGATGACGCTGACCTCGAGTGCCACCGGGGTCGAGCTGCTCGCCGCGCCGATTCCCCCGGGTGAGTGGGGCGGTCCGGTGCCTGTGATGGGGATCCGCTTGGTGGATGCATCCGAGGCGCTGCGCAAGAAGTACGACCTGCCCCAGCACGCGGCCGTGGTCGTCGTGGATCCGGGCGCCAATCACATGCGACTCGGCATCGGCACCCTGCGCGAGGGCTACGGCATCTGGAAGATCGGCGACGAGGCTGTGAAGGGCGTGAAGCACACGGTGGAGCGGATCCTGTCCGAGCACGCGAAGGCGAAGAAGGTCAATCCCCGGTTCCCCACGGTCCGCATCGTGTACGTCTACGGCGGCAAGGCAGTCGGGTCGAACACGCAGCACCTCGTGCTGAGTCCGGCCGACATCGCCTCGCTCGAGCGGACGGCCACGGCACTGCGCTGATTCCCCTGCGTGCCTCGGGCCTGACGCGAGTCGAAGCCGCGAGGATGCTCGAGAAGACGCCGACCCGGCTCTGGGCGACGACCTGAACTTGGATGGCGTTTGATGAACTTCCACTCGCCCGGGGAGGCAGCGAAGCGACTTCCCGACCCGTGCCTCCGTCGCCCGTGGGCCGCTGCCGAGACTGCCGGAGGATGGCGGAGGCGGCGGAACCGCGCGGAGGGTAACATCGCGGCTTCCGGGGGGCACCCGCCTCTCGAACCCGGGAGAACCCGATGAAGACCCTCCGCAGCCTCCTGCCGATTGCCCTGCTCGCGCTCCTCGCACCTCAGGCTGCCCACACGGACGACGCCGCGCCGGAGAAGCTCTACTACGGGATCGAGATGGGGGGCGTCTTGTGCGGCTACTCCGAGTTGACGGTCTCTCCCCTGTCCTCCGAGGGGCAGGACCTGATCCTCGTGGACCAGCACATGTTCCTGATGGTCTCCGCCCTCGGCAGCCGGTTCAACAGCGACATCCGGCTGATCTACCACCTGGACCCCGAGACGGGCCGGTTCGTCTTCCACGACAGCGTCGTCGAGCAGGGCGGCACGAAGCTGAGCTCGAGGATCCGCATCGACGGGAACGTCGCTCGCTGCACGTCCTCCCTCGACGACGGGGAGAAGACCGTCGAGCTGGGTGAGAACGTGGTTCTCGAGAACACGCTCGTCTTCCCGCACCTGCTGCGCGACTTCGTGAAGGCGGGGCTCGAGAAGAGGGAGTACGAGGTCTTCGAGGTCCGCGAGCAGGAAGTCCAGACGTCCACCTACACCCGCCTGCGCTCGGAGGCGGTGGAGTTGGCCGGTCGGACGATCGACACCGTCGTGATCGAGAAGCGCAACCACGCCACCGGCCTGAAGCTGACCCTCTGGCTCGATCGCGAGACCGGACGTGTGGTCCAGAGTCACATCCCCCCCGCGCGGAGGGGGTACCTCGCGGACGCCTCGGTGGTCAAGCGCATCGAGGTCGCGAACCTGGACGCGAGCATCACCGCGCCCACGAACGTCTCCATCGCCGACGTGCGGGGCATCACGTACATGCAGGTGAGGGCCGCGCTGGAGCCCACCGGCTTGGCCGTGACGCCGGAGTCCCTGAACGTCCCGGGCCAGGCCTTCGCCGGTACGGTCGAGGAGAACCGCATCGAGGGCGTCTTCGAGATCGAGCACCCGCGCTACGAGGGCGCGGACGCGCCGCCGTTCCCGCCCGCCCTCGGCAGCGACGAGTCGCTGGCGCCGTACCTGGAGGCCGAGGAGTTCATCGATGCCGACGATCCCGTGCTGGTCGAGAAGGCCCGGGAACTGACGAAGGGCGCCACGGATTGCTGGGACGCCTCACGCCGTCTCGCCACGTGGGTGTCGGAGCACATCGACTACGCGATTCCCGGCGGCATGACCGCGCGGAGGACGTACGACACGCGAACCGGCGAGTGCGGCTCGCACTCCTTCCTCTTCGCCGCGTTCTGCCGGGCCGTGGGCATTCCGGCGCGCGTGGTGTGGGGCTGCATGTACATCCCGAGCCAGGGCGGCGCGTTCGGACAGCACGCCTGGAACGAGGTCTACATGGGTGAGGCGGGCTGGATCCCCATCGACACGACCGCGACGGAGACCGACTTCGTCGACTCCGGTCACATCCGGCTCGGAGAGCTCTCTTCCGTGTCCATCGCGGTGAACCTGAAGGAGATGGAGGTGCTCGACCACCGAGTGGGATCGGGTGCAGGAGCGAGCGCTTCCTCCGACTCCTCGTACGAGCCCTACCTCGGCGAGTACACGCACCCTGCGGGCGGTGCGCGGGCCAAGGCCAGGGTGCAGGACGGTGCCCTGGTCGTGGAGATCCCCGGGAGCACGGTGTTGGCCCTCCACGACCCCGACGAGAGCGGCGCCTGGTACGCGAAGCTCACCGATCGTGTCTACTGCACGTTCGAGAAGGACGGCGAGGGGCACGTCGTCGAGCTGCACATCCACCAGCTCGTTCGCATGCAGAAGACGGGATCGCCTGACGAGATCGATCCGTGCGTCCCCGAGACCGAGCGACGCTATCTCGGTACCTATCTGTTGGCGCCCCGGCAAGCGACGTTCGAGGTGGTGTATCAGGACGGCGGGCTGGCGGTGAAGGACCCGCTGGCAAAGAAGACGGTGGGCCTCGGGCCGCCGGACGCGAAGGGCCGCCGCCTCGACGAGTTCGGCAAGAACACCCTGTACTTCGAGGAGGACCCCGACGGGACGATCCGGGCGCTCGTCATCGATGCGGTCAGCCGCTTCCGCCGCTGACCCTTCGTACGGACGGTCGGCGGCCGACCACGCGGGTCTGGACGTTGGGAGGACCCTCGACCTGTCGAGGCCCCACCCTGAACCCCCGCGGGGCTGTCGAGCGGAACGTGGAGCGGTCACCACGTCACCCCGTCACCCCGTCACACCGCGGAGCAGGGTTCGGGCCGGATCGGTACACTGTTGCTGGTCGGGTCCGAGTTGGGTGACGGAGCCATCGTGGTCGTCGGGGTAGCGCAGACCGCGTGCGGCGGTTGCCGGTCGGAGGAAGCGAGCGCGCCGGGCCCGGGGTAGGAGTTCTCGTCGTGAGAAAACTCACGTGGATGGCTGGGGGCCTGCTCGCCCTCCTGCTCGCGGGCCTGCTCCTGTTCCGGCCGTGGGGGGGTGAACAGGCCGGACCGACCCCGGAAGTGGCGGAGGGCCGACGGACGTCCGTCGAGACGCCGATCCTCCACGGCAGGCGGGTTGGGGAGGAACCGCCGGCCGTGCCGGGCGCCGCCGGACCGCCGCCCGCCGACCCCGCGATTCCCGGCGGGGTCTATCGGCTCGTCGGGCTCGTCCTGCTCGACGACGCGAGACCCTTCTCGGGAGTCGCCGTGCGCGCGCTCTCCCTGGCGTGGGGCATGCGCCCCGGGCCCGAACCGCCCGTAGCCGGGCGGACGGACGAGACGGGTCGATTCGAGCTGGACGTGTCTTCGCTCGTCTCGACCGAGCAGAAGGTCCGCACGCTCCAGGTCGAAGTCGATCACCCGGACCACGTGCTGGCGAAGCAGCGCGTGGACCTCTCGCCGGGCCCCGGCGAGTACGAGATCACGTTCCATCTCGTGCGCGCGGCGGCGGTGACGGGTCGCATCGTGGACGACGGGGGCGAGCCGCTGGCGGGCGCCCGCGTCGCACTCTACAGGATGGGCAAGAGCGATCCGGTACGGACCCCGGGCATGGCCATGTTCGACCCCCTGGACGTCGTCGGGACCGGTATCGACGGGCGCTTCCGACTGCGGGTTGGGGGTTCGGGGCGCTACCTCGTCACGGCGGCTCAGAAGGGTCGGGTTCCCGATGCGGTCGTCCTGGATCTCGAAGTCGGACGCACGCGCGAGACTCGCGACTTGACCCTCCTCCAGGGTGAGATTCTCGAGGGCGAGGTCCGCTACCGCGGCGAGCCGGTCGCAGGATCCCGCGTCCTCGCGTCGGTGCCGGGGGAGGGCCTTCGCCTCGACGTCAACTTCGTCTGCGTGCACTGGCGATCGGGGCGGGTGCAGCCGGATGGGGCGAGAGGTGTGACCGACGCAGAGGGCCGCTTCCGTCTGGAGGGACTGGGGCGCGGCCCCTACCTCCTGGATGCGGACGGGGGGCCGACGCTCCCACTCCATCCCACGAGGCGGTCCGTCGAACCGCTCGAGGTCGAGGCGCCACGTTCGGACGTGGTCCTGGACGTGCGGGGGCGAGTGATCGAGGTCATCGTCACCCACGAGGACGATCCCCTCGAGGCGGCTGACGTGGACGTCCGCGTGGAAAACGCCACCGTGCACCTGAACACCGATGCAGACGGGCGGACGAGGGTGCTCGTGGATCCCGAGGCGACCGTCACGCTGCTCGTGCGGCACGCGGGATTCGAACCCACGGAGATCCAGGTGGCCCCAGGGCCCTCCGATCGGCCACACCGGGAGCGGGTGGCGCTCGCTCGCACCGCTCCGCGTTCCCGGCTCGTGGGACGACTCCGGGGCCACGTGGCGGGCATTGCCCATGCGCGCATCGCCTGCTTCACGGTTCGAGGCAGTGGCTCGGGGGAGTACGTGGGGGATCAGAGGGTAGCGGTCGCGAGCGGCGAGTTCGAGGTGGACGACCTCCCCGCCGGCCGATACAGGCTCGTCTTCCGGTTCGGTGCGACCCGGATCGGCGTCGACGTGACGGGGTACCACCTGCCCGTCGAGGTCGTGGTCGATCTGCGAGACGGCTCGATGACGGAGATCGAGGTGGAGGTGCGAAACGGGGGACGTCTCCGTGTGGCCGCCCGTGGTGAGGACGGCGGGCTTCTCGCGGCGCAGTGCCGGATCCGCGATTCCGCGGGACATGCGGTCCGGGCGCTCTTCCATTGCCGGAACGAGCGGTTCGGCACGGCCGTCCCAATTCGCCTCGGCAGTCTGTCGGCGAGCACGGTGGACCCGCCCCTCGAACCGGGCGTCTACGAGGTCGACCTCGAGCTCGAGGGCTATCGGTCGTGGACGGGGAGGGTGAGGGTCGAGCCCGGGAAGACGACCGACATCGACGAACGCCTGCAGCGCGTCGAGTAGATCGCCTCCCGTCCGGACCGTACGACTCGCCGCGCCCGCCGCTCGATGCGCGACGCTTCGCGACTCAGGGTCGCCGGTCACCTCGATGCGGCCCTCGCGGACGGGGCCTCCGCGCGCCGCCGTCTCCCTCGGGGTGCGCGAGGCGCGGCCGCACGACACGGCCCGCGATGCGGGTGCCCGACAGCTTGTCGAGGATGGTCTGGACGTGCGAGGACGGCACCTCGACGAAGGTCACGCGCTCGCGCACGTTGATGCGTCCGACGACGCTGCCGGGCAACCCCGTCTCGCCGGCGATCGTGCCCACGATGGTGCCGGGTCGGACGCGATCACGCGTGCCGACGGGGATCACGATCTCCACGACGTCCGACGGGTCCAGGGGACCCTCCTCCTGCGGTGGCGCGCTGAGGGGCCCGTCCCCCCACGCCAGACGAAGGGCCGCCGCCGCCAGCGTCCCGGCGTCGATCCCCTCGGCGTCGACGATCGCCTGCGCCCAGGCAGCGAACTCCGGGGAGCTCTCCGCGGCGATGGGGCGCAGCTTCTCGATCATGCGACCGCGCTGCCGGGCGAGCAGCTCCTCGACGCCCGGGATCCGCATGGGCTGCATCGGCTGGCCGCTGAAGCGCTCGATGCTCTGCAGCATGCGCTGCTCTCGCGGCTGCCAGAGAGTCACGGCCCGTCCTGCGCGGCCCGCGCGCGCGGTGCGACCGACGCGGTGCACGTAGATCTCGGGATCGCGGGGCAGGTCGTAGTTGACGACGAGGCCGATGTGGTCGACGTCGAGGCCGCGGGCCGCGACGTCGGTCGCAACGACGATCTGGATCCGGCGCGAGCGGAGACGCCGCACGACGTCGTCGCGTTGCGTCTGGTTCATGCCGCCGTGGATGCAGTCGGCGCCGAAGCCGCGCGCCTGGAGATGCTCGGCCAGGGAGGCGGCGACCCGCTGCGTCCCGACGAAGACGAGGACGGCCTCGTGGTCCTCGATGCCGAGCAGGCGTTCGAGGGCCTCGTTCCTGGCGTGCCGCGGCACGCGGAGGCTCATTTGCTCGACGTTCTCGACCGTTTTCGTCTCGTGGGCGATCAGTACGTCCACGGGATCGCGGAGGTAGCGCTTCGCCACGCGCCGGATGGGTCCCGGCATCGTCGCGGAGAACAACGCGATCTGGCGCTCGGCGTCCGCGTGCTCCAGGATCCACTCGACGTCGTCGAGGAATCCCATGTTGAGCATCTCGTCGGCCTCGTCGAGGCAGAAGAAGTGCACGCCCTCGAGGTCGAGCGTGCCGCGCCGCAGGTGATCGGCCACGCGCCCAGGCGTGCCGATGACGACGTGCACCGTGCCCTGCAGCGCCTTGTGCTGGATGTGGATGGGTTGCCCGCCGTAGACGGGCAGCACGTGCACGCCGTGCTTGCCGATACGCCTCCCGTAGGCCCGCACGGCCGAGGCGACCTGCATGGCCAGCTCGCGCGTCGGGGTGAGGACGATGGCCTGGACGTCGCGCCGCTCGAGGTCCAGGCGCTGGAGCAGCGGCAACGCGAACGCGGCGGTCTTGCCGGTGCCGGTCTGCGCCTGGCCGATCAGGTCGCGGCCCGCGAGCAGCGGCGGGATCGCGCCGGCCTGGATCGCCGAGGGCGTTTCGTAGCCGAGCTCCACCACGGCTGCGAGGATCTCGGGTGCCAGGCCGAGGTCGGCGAAGCGGACGTCGGTGTCGGGCGTGTCGCTCATGGTCTGGCGCAGAGGCTACTGCCGAGGAGCGGCCCCACGCCCTCGGGGCCCAGCGCGGGACGCGGATCCGCCGGTCCGCGGCGTTCCTGCCTCGTGGGCGGCCTGCGCTGACGGCGTCCCGTCCACCGGAAACGCAATCGGCCGGGGAGAACCCCGGCCGATGCGGTCCTCACGGGGAGGACAATGGATGGGAGGGAGGCCTACCAGCGGCCACCGCCACCACCGCCACCGCCACCACCGTACCCGCCGCGACCACCGCCGCCGCCACGCGGTTCGCGGGGCTTGGCGATGTTCACCTTGAGGTTGCGGCCGTCGAGAGGCTGTCCGTCCATTCCCTGGACGGCCGCCTGGGCCTCGGCGTCACTACCCATCTCCACGAACGCGAAGCCGCGCGGGCGGCCCGTGTCGCGGTCCATGATGACGTCGACGGTGTTTACCGTTCCATACGCCGAGAGGGCGTCACGGATGTCTTCCTCCGTGCTCTGGAACGAAAGATTGCCAATGTAAAGCTTGTTCTGAGGCATGTACCCTAGTCCTTGGATCTGCCCCTTTGCGGATCGGTATCCGCTCTTGGGGCTCGTACGTGTTCTGACAATGCCGCCAATGCGACCGCGGAGCGTGGGTGAGGACCGAGAGTCTTGCCCCAGGCGGGCCGTGAGCGAATGAGCGTCTGTCGTCCGGCAGGGTACCGGAGGGCGAGGCTTCCGAGCGGGAATTACGGGCCCCGGGTGCAGGTTCCGAGGTGAGTGCCCGGCAGGCCGCTTCGCGGCCCTGCCGTCGAGGGCGCCTCAGGCCTTCGCGCCTTCAGCCCCCAATCCGGTCGTACCGCCCGTCGGTTCGTCCCCGACGACGCCGTTCGAGCGGTTCGCCGAGTCGCCGGCGCCTGTCCCTGACCCGCCCGAGGAGGCGGGAGGGGGGCGGCTCCAGCAGGTCGAGCACGGGGAGGGGGGCGGCTCCAGCAGGTCGAGCACGGCGTT
>JAUXCH010000565.1 GCA_030618975.1 Planctomycetia bacterium | reverse complement strand
GCTCGTCGGCGCCTTAACCCAGCGAAACTGCGCAGGGACTGCGTTGACACCGCCGATATAGACACCATCCACAAACAGCAACTGGAAATGGATATTTTTATTCAGCGCACTGCCGAAGCACTGGATCAGCGTAACCGCACCCGTGCGGGCCTCAGTTTTTGAATAGCCGACTTTGCGGATCAGGTGCGTGTACCGGGGAACCGGCCCGTCACCGTGCGGCCGCACCACGCCACGCTCGTACCGGCCGAGGTCGGGGGGCGGGTCACCGTCACCCGGCCCCAGGACGGGCTCGTGCTCCGTCTCGTCGAGGGGGCCCTGGCCGTCTTCCGCTTCGACCAACCGATGTGGCCGCAGGTGTTCACGCTCGGCCGGTCCGGCTCCCTCGACGTCAAGCTCTTCGACGGTCCGGTCGCCGGCGAGCCGGTCGCGACGCTCGTCGGTCTCCTCCAAGAGGACCGGAAGACCCTCCACCTGGGTGGGTTTCGTCCTGGGACGTACACCGTCTGGATCGACACCCCTCCGTTCGCGCCGACGGTCCTGAAAAACCTGAAGCTCGAGGACGGTCTGGACTCCGGCGAGGCCACCGAGCTCGACCGGGGATCCACCTTTGTCCTGCGGATCCGGGTGAAGGAGGGCTCGTCGCCTCCGCGCCACTCGGTGTGGGTCCACTTCGAGGGTGAGCCGGCCTACAGCCGGAGCATGGACGTGAGCAGCGAGGAGATCCGCGTGATCGGCATCGGCAGCGGGCGCTTCCGGGTGACGGCCGTGTCCTACGGCGTCGGGGGCAGGTCCCTCGACGAAGTGATCGAGTTCGACGGCGCGAACACGGTCGAGCGAACGATCGATCTCCGGTAGGTCGCCGCGCCCTGCGCCTCGAAACGCGCGGCCGTTTCTCCAGCTTGGCGGCACCTGACCCCTATCCGACCTGACCCCTTGTTCCCCCTCGTTACAGGGTGCGGAGCGCCCCCGCTACGGTCGCCGCCATCTTCTTCGGGCAGCCCGCCCGATCGGCGAACTCGGTCCACCTCGCGGTGGCGCCGTTCACGGACTCGACGACCTCGTTCATGCTTCGCGGGGCGATCCCGGCCTGCGCACCCAGGCGGAGGCAGAGGTCGCGCGTGGGACGACGGCCTTCACCGAGAACCGTCATGGTGTGTTCGCCGCCCGGGCCGCGTGCGAACGTCAGGTCGTAGGCGGGTGTGAGTCTCCACGTGCCTGCACTGTCGTGCAGGAAGGCGAAGTTCTTCGCGTGGTCGTCGCGGTTGTGCGCGGCGACGTTGAAGACCATCCGCCGGAACACCCGGAGGACGTCGCCGTGGTGGCGCGTCAAGGCTCGCGTGACCTTGACCAGGTCGGCGTAGTCGGTGGAGGGGATCCGAAAGTTCGCGTGGATCAGGTTGCCGAAGGTGTGCACGTGGACGCGGACGTTTCCCGGCAGCCGGTCGAAGCGCTTGACGCCGAAGTACCGACGCATGCTGCGCCCCTTCTGCACCTCGAAGAGGCGGACCTCCGGGACGTCGATCCCGGCAGCTTCGGCCATGAGGGCGTACGCGTACTCCAAGGGACCTGCGTGTCCGACGTCCCTCTTCGCCGCGAACTTCACGAGCCAGTGTTCGAATCCGTCCGGGAGCTCGTCTTCACCGGAGAGCATCTGATCGCCCCGAAGGCCGACGAGCACCTTGGGTCGGGCGCCGGCCGGTGACCCGCCTGCGCGCATGAGCTGAGGCAGCACCTCCTCCGCATCGCCGGCCAGCACCGACTCCGCGCCCACGCCGAGCTCGTGGAGGTCGAGCCACTGCTCGTCTCGTTCGGTCTTGCGGGAGGGGTGATACGTCAAGGCGCCCATGGTCCGCGTGCCGAGATACGCCAGGCGGTCGAGTGCGGAGATCGTGGCGGGGTCCAGACCCTGGAGCCGGAAGTGACGGTCCATGAGCAGTAGACCCCAGCCGTCGGGCAGGGAGTCGTCGAAGACGCCGTGGAGCGGACCGAAGCCGGTGTCGGTGTGCTCGATGAGGCCCGTTCGCATCGGCAGCTTGAACGGCGAGAGGGAAACTCGCTCCTGGAGGAAGGCGGGGTCGTACTCGAAGTACGTGCGGCGATCGTGCTCGGCGAGCTGCCCGACGGGGATCGAGTCGGCGGGAGAGCGGGCGAGGCGGACCGTCAGCTTCCTCACCGCACACCGCGCTTCCGCTGCCCCTTGCCGCGATCCGCGGCCCGGGCCTCCAACTCGGCGAGTGTCGACGCGGGAGGAGGTGCGAGGAGGTCGGCGAACTCCTCGAGTCGGCCCAGGGCGTGGCAGAGGCGGAGGAGGGTCTCGATCGTGGTGCGGCCCGTGCGCTCGTACCGGCGGATGGTGGGCACGGAGACGCCGGAGCGCTCGGCCAGCGTGCTCTGCTTCCACCCCAGGCGCAGGCGCTCCCCGCGGAGGCGGTCGGCGAGCCGGCGCCCGATGTCCTCGGGCATGCTCATCTGGATCGGGATGTCGGTCGGGGGCGTCGGCATACTAACGATCACATTCTATCTCTAATGGAAGAATATGTCGCGCAAAAGATCGTAAACGATCTCTAATGTCTGTCGTTCGCGGGGCCCCGCGCGCTGGGCGAGACGCCGAGGGTCTGGGTCTTCAGCAAGGGCAGCCTGCCGCAGCCGGCGGAGGTGACCCTGGAAGGGGCCTGACGAGCTGCTCGACGCCCTCCAGGCTGCCGGGGCACGTTTCGCCTCGAAACGCGCGGCCGTTCCTCCAGCTTGGCGGCACCTGACCCCTATCGCCGCCACACCCTTCGCTGCGAAAGGCGCGGAAAATCACCTGACCCCTATCGCCGGGGGCGGGCTCCGAGAGCCCGCCCCCGGGAGTCGAGTCGCGGCTACGTCGCCTTCTTCGGCGCCCGGGCGAAGACGGCCCGGATCACGAACAGCACGAACGCGACGATGCCGATGTCGAAGATGATGTCGGGCACGACGCGGAGCCAGGTCGCCGTGTGGATGAAGTCCGACCCCGTCACGGCGGGACTCCTGGCGTACCAGGTGCCGTGCTGGAGGGCTTCGGCGAACTGGTAGAAGCCGGCCGGGATCAGGCTCAGGGCCATCATCAGCGCGAGACCGACGTTCAGGCCCCAGAAGGAGATCTTCAGCAGGCGGTCGGACCACGCGTCCTCGCTCACGGTGTGCCGGAGCGAGAAGAGCGTCAGGGCGATGGCCAGGAACCCGTAGACGCCCATCAGGGCGCCGTGCGAGTGGATGGGCGTCGTGTTCAGGCCCTGCGCGTAGTAGAGGACGATCGGCGGGTTGATCAGGAAGCCGAAGACGCCGGCGCCGATGAGGTTCCAGAACGCGACCGCGAGGAAGAACATGATCGGCCAGCGGTACGGGTAGTCCTTGCCGCCCTTCTTCAGGATGCCGAGGTTGTGGATCACCTCGAATCCGATCAGGGTGAGGGGCACGACCTCGAGGGCCGAGAACGTGGCGCCGAGCGCCTGGATGTAGAGCGGCGTACCACTGAAGTAGAGGTGGTGGAACGTGCCGACGATGCCCGCACCGAGGTAGAGCAGGATCGAGAGGTACACGATCCTGAGCGCCGTCTTCGGACGCACCGCGCCGATGCGGCTCAGCAGGAACGCGATCGCCACCGTCGCGAAGACCTCGAAGAAGTTTTCCACCCACAGGTGGACCACCCACCAGCGCCAGTACTCGGCGACCGCGATGTGCGTGCCGGACGTGTAGAACAGGCCGACCATGTAGAAGAGCGGGATCGTCGCCGCCGCGTAGAGCAGGAGGTGCGTCAGTCCGCCGCGGTCGGGCTCGCTCTTCAGCGCAGGCATGAGCGCGCGCAGGAGCAGCACCCACCAGATGAGCATTCCGGCGATGAGGCCGATCTGCCAGATGCGTCCGAGCTCGATGTACTCGTAGCCCTGGTGGCCGAAGAGGAAACCGTCGCCGCCGAACTTTCCGGCGATCGAGGCCCAGGTCCCGCCGAGCGCGCCGACCACGACGACGAGAATGGCGCCGAAGAGCACGTTCACCAGGAGGCGCTGTCCCTTGGGCTC
>JAUXCH010000763.1 GCA_030618975.1 Planctomycetia bacterium | reverse complement strand
TTCTCTCTTGCCGACTGGACTCTCCTTGCGCTCCATCACGGGACGGGTCGCGACACCCAGTCGACCGAAAGCCATGACTTCAACCGCGGCATTCCGATCGATACGTTGGTCGAAGACCTCCGGGGCGGGGATTGTGCCGTGTCGCCCGTCGACCAGAAGGCGCTCGGCATCCATCTCGGCGTACCGCCAAGGGCATAGGCTTGGATCTGCTGACAGGAACTCGTCCGGAGACCGTGCTCCACGCCCGACTCGTGGCGGGCGGACGATTCCTGACCGCCGACGCTGGTGTGTGCGACCTCCAGTCCGGCGAGGGAGTGGGACGGAACCGGCTGGTCTGGAGCGTGTACCACCTCGCCCTGGCTCCGGATGGTTCACGGCTTGCTCTCGGGATCGACGTTGCAGCAAGTTCAACCAGATCGCTGTGTAGGATCCGGTCCGAGATCGTCCGGGCGGGATCGGGTCGAACCGCTCCTGTGCGATGCATCTCGTCTTCGACTCGGGAGGTGAGCGGATCGCAGCGGGTGCGTTCAGGGGTCGAGTGAAGGCCTATGGAACCCGGACCGGCCATCGCGCTGATCCGGCGCCCACGCCAGCGCCGTCCGGGTTCGCGGGAGTGACTCGAGCAGGTAGGCCGTGCTGCCGGGGTAGATCGTAGCTCACGAACGGCTGGAAGATCGTCTGGTTGACGTCACCCCGGCCCACGCATGTGGAGCTCAACCCCTCCTGACGAAGATCCGGGCGCCGGAAGCGAAGGGCGGCCCCGTGCGCGTGCCCGTCAGCGCTCGTCGGCTGCGAGGACCTCCCGGTACAGCGCCTCGTAGCGGGGCACCACCTTCTCGGTGGCGAATCGCTCGACGGCGGCACGCCGAGCGGCCTGCTTGAGTGCGCTCAGCCGGTCCTCGTCCGCCAGAAGCGCCGCGGCGAGCTCTCCCATGCGGTCGATGTCCTCCTCGGCGACCAGCAGGCCGTCCTCGCCGTCGCGGATCACCTCGGGCAGACCGCCTGCCCGGGTGGCCACGGGCACGACGCCGCAGGCCATGGCCTCCAGGGCGGCGAGCCCGAACGACTCGTACTTGCTCGGGAGCAGCAGCACGTCGGCAACGGGGAGGAGACGCTCGACGTCGGTCTGCGTGCCGAGGAACCGGACCCGATCGCGAACACCCAGCTCGCGCGCCCGCGCCTCGCAGGTCGCGCGCTCGGGACCGTCGCCCACCATCAGCAGGCAGGCGGGAAGGGTGCGCACGACCACCGCGAACGCTTCGACCGCCTTGAGGGAGCGCTTCACGGACCGGAAGTTGCTCATGTGCACGAGGACCGCCTCGCCGCGCGGGGCGAACCCGGACCGCACGTGCGTCTCGACCCCCGGCTGGAACCGCTCGACGTCGACGAAGTTGGGAATGACGACGATGGGGCGGTCGACCTCGAAGAGCCGCAGGGTCTCCCGCTCGAGATACTCCGACACGGACGTGACCGCGTCGCTGCGCCGCAGGGCGTAGCGCGTGACCCGGTGGTACGCGGGGTCCTGACCGACGATCGTGATGTCCGTGCCGTGCAGCGTGGTGACCACGGGCAACCGCTGCGGCGCGATGATGTCCTGCACCAGCAGCGCGGCGATCGTGTGCGGGATCGCGTAGTGGACGTGGACGAGATCGAGTCCCGTCTGCTCCGCGACCTCGACCAGGCGGGAGGCGAGCGCGAGGTCGTAGGGCGGGTAGCGAAACAGCGGGTAGGAGGAGACGGCGACCTCGTGGTGCCGGATGTGCTCGTCGAACGCCTCGAAGCGCACGGGGGGCGCGTACGAGACGAGGTGGATCTCGTGACCGCGGTGGGCGAGGCCGTGGGCCAGCTCGGTGGCCACCACGCCCGAGCCGCCGAACGTCGGGTAGCAGACGATGCCGATCTTCACAGGACCGCCCATCCGCGCTTGCGGAACGCCTCGACCGGATCGTCGATCGGAACGAGACGGTCGGTGCGGTACGGCTCCGCGTAGCGCGTGCCGATGCGCGCGCCCCAGTACGCGTACCGGGCCTCCAGCCGGCGCATGAAGTCGGGCGACGCGATGTTCGTGGTCGGGCCCTCGAGACCGTCGAGGCCGAGCTGCGACGCGTAGCACCCGGCCAGGTCGAGCCGGCGCTTCCAGACGTCGGACACGTCGACGACGAAGCTCGGGTTCGGTTCCTTGTGCCCGTAGTACTCGAGCAGCGCGTCGGGCCGGTGGGCGGGCAGCCCGTCTCCCGGCGCCCGTCCGATGGTGGCGAGGTAGTAGGCGCGCTGCACGATGTGGGCGGCGGCCACGTGGTCCGGGTGCAGGTCCTCCCGGCACGGACCCAGGACGACCCGGGGACGCCAGCGCCGGATGGCCGCCGTGACCGGCTCCGTCATGGCGGCCGTCGGCTCGAGACCCGTGTCGGGAAGCCCGAGGTTCTCGCGGCCGACGAGACCCATGAGCCGCGTCGCGGCCTCCGTCTCCTCGGCACGCGACGCGGGCGTCCCGCGGCTCGACGCCTCCCCCCGCGTGAACTCGACGACCACCAGGCGCCGCCCGTCGTCGCCCAGCCGGAGCATGAGCCCACCGGCGCAGAGCTCGACGTCGTCGGGGTGGGGGGCGAACGCCAGCACGTCGACGGGCTCGGGAAGATCCAAGGCGCTCTGTCCTCGTGCGGTATGGGGCGGTGGGGGGGCAGGAACGGGCGTTGTCCCTTGCGTTGTGCCTGGCACCGTACAGGGGACAGG
>JAUXCH010000461.1 GCA_030618975.1 Planctomycetia bacterium | reverse complement strand
GGCCTCACCATGGTGTCGATGCAGCCGGTACTCCTGGCGCTCGTGCAGGACGAGTTCCCCGAGAACCGCGCCTTCGCCAACGGCACCTATCTCGCGCTCGGCTTCCTCTCCCGGGCAGTGGCGATCGCAATCGTCGGGTTGCTGGCCGACGCGCTGGGTCTCGTTCCCGCCTTCGCCCTCAGCGCCGCCGGAGGCGTGCTGGCCTTCCCCGCGGTGTTCTTCCTCCCGCGGCGGCGCCGAGCCTGAGCGCTTGCGGCAACCATCGAGGCAGGTCCTGAACGTGGCGCCTCGGCGATTCGGCTGCGCGGCGACGCGACCCCCGGGCGCTAGCATGAGGCGAATGGACGATCGATCGCTGTTGCTCTCCGCGTTCCGGGCTGGAATCGCCGGCGTCGATCCCGAGTCGCGGACCGCCGTCGCTGCCGAACGGCTCGGTCTGCGAGCCGGATCCCGGTTCGTGGTCCTGGCCGCGGGCAAGGCGTCGGCTGCGATGGCCTGGGGGCTCGCGCGAGTCGCAGGTCCCCTCGCAGGCGTCGTCGTGGCTCCGGAACCGGCGGAGTCACCGCTGCCGGTCCTCGTTGCGGGGCATCCCGTGCCGAACGAGGGGAGCGTCACCGGAGCGCGGCGAGCGCTCGAGCTCGCGTCTGCGGCCGGCTCCGACGACGTCGTGGTCTGCCTTCTCTCCGGTGGAGCATCCGCTCTCCTTGCGGCACCGGCGGGTGGACTGACCCTGGACGATCTGACCGCGACGAACCGGGCCCTCCTCGAGTGCGGCGCGGACATCGTCGCTACGAACACCGTTCGCAAGCACCTCTCGGCGATCAAGGGCGGGCGCCTCGCTGCCGCTGCGGCCGATGCCCGGCTGATCACCCTCGTGCTCTCGGACGTCGTCGGAGACCCGCTCGACGTCAGCGCCTCCGGGCCGACGGTCCCGGACCCGACCCGCTACGAGGACGCCCTGGCCGTCCTGGATCGATACGACCTGCGCGCGCGCCTTCCGAAGCGTGTGGTCGACCATCTCGAGAGCGGTCGTGCCGGGCACCTCCCCGAAACCCCGACGGCGTCCCATCCGCGGCACGAGATCGGGATTATTGCGAGCGGTGCGGTCGCCGCCGAGGCCGCGGCGACGTTCGTCCGCTCGAACGGCGTGAGGGCGAGGATCGTGACGACGCGCCACGTGGGCGAGGCACGCGAGGCGGCAATCGAAGCGGTGACGACGCCGACCCAGGGAGACGAGGTGCTCGTCTTCGCGGGTGAGACGACCGTGACGGTCACCGGTGCGGGCCGAGGCGGTCGGAACCAGGAAGCGGCGCTCGCCGCGGCGATCGAGATCGAGGGTCGGCCGATCACGTTCCTCGCCGGCGGGACCGACGGCATCGACGGGCCCACCGACGCCGCCGGCGGACTCGTCGATGGAGGGACGATCGAGCGCGCGCGTACCCTCGGCCTCGCCCCCTCGGCCGCCCTCGACGCAAACGACTCGTACTCCGTCCTCGCGGCAACGGGCGACCTCGTCCTCACGGGACCGACCGGCACGAACGTCGCCGACCTCTGGCTCGTGCTCAGCAGGGAGTCCCCCGACGCGTGGGGAGGACACGGCAGTCTCGCAGATCACCGCCTGCCTGCCCCTCGGCCGATCGAGTTCCGCTCCGCGACTCACCGGTGCACTGGTGGGGCGGGAATCCGCCTGGCCGACACCGAGGGGCTGCCCTTGCCCGCCAGATTCACGCTCCCGGGTAGAGTCGGGCCATGCTCGACTGGAGCCAGTGCAAAGGCGTGGAGCGCGTACCCGGCAAGGTCGGCGGCGCGTGGGTGTTCAAGGGAACCCGCGTGCCCGTGAGTTCGCTCTTCGAGAATCTGGAGGCGGGAGCTCGGCTCGACGAGTTCCTGGAGTGGTTCCCCGGGGTGACGCGAGTGCAGCTCGCGGCCGTTCTGGAGCATGCCCAACGCAGTCTGACCCAGGCCTGACGGAGGACGTCGGATACGCCGAGGAAGGTCCTCCTCGATCGAGTCGTACCCGCCCGCTGCGCGACTTCACAACGCATCACGCCGTTTCCACCGCGTACGAGTTCGGGTGCGACGAGCGGCAATCCGTGTCGAGTACTCGAACCAGACGTCCAGGGTGTCGTGGTGTCCGGATCCGGCGAAGCGGCGGCTACTCTGTCTGCGGCGTGCTGGGCCCCCGAGACCTCGCGGTCGCGCATCGCCGCGGTCGCCTCACTCGGCCGCCAACGCGTTCTGGCTGCCCTTCCGGGCCACCGCGGACAGGGCGCCGTCGAAGCGGCCCTGCACCTCGAAGACGCCGCGCGGGTCGGTGAACCCCTCGCCGATCAGATCGGAGTCGAGTGCCACCTTCACGAACGCCCCGGGTACCGGCTTTCCGTCGGCCCCGTCCGTGACGAGCACGCGGACGCCGCCGTCGTGGGAGAG
This sequence comes from Planctomycetia bacterium, assembly GCA_030618975.1. Classification (GTDB taxonomy): domain Bacteria; phylum Planctomycetota; class PLA2; order PLA2; family JAEUHO01; genus JAUXCH01. The sequence continues at coordinate 2,334 of JAUXCH010000461.1, read as the reverse complement.
GATCCGGGCCTCGAGGTCGGAGACGATGAGGACGCACCGCTCCTCGATGTCCGTCCCGGCGCGCGCGATCACGAGGTAGACGCCCGGGCCCAGGTCCGCGAGGGGCGCGGAGGCTCGGTGCGATGCGTGGTCGCCGGCGCCGGGAATCGCGACCGCGACCTCCGCCGCCGACGGGATGCCGTCGAGGTTCAGGTCGCCCACCGCGTGGACGTCCTTCTCCAGTGTGAAGTACGTCAGAAGATCGACGGGGTAGATGCTCAGGTCGACCCGGTCGAGGTTCTTGGCGGCGAACGAAATCGCCGGCGTCGCGCTCGTGCGGATGCGAACGACCGCGGGAAGGTCCAGCGTTCGCTCGGTCAACACGCGCAGCGCTTCACGCGCGTCCACCGCGTACTCCGCGACCTCGCGATAGAGGCGGACTGCGTCGGCGACGCGGCCCTCGACGTGAGCGACCTGCGCGAGAAGGTGGACGAGGTTCCGGCCGTAGGTGGACGGGCCGAGCTCGCCGTCGTCGAGACGGTACTCGCGCTCGAGACTCGAGCGGGCCGCAGCGGCCGCCTTGGTGTGCTTGCCCTGCGCGAAGAGCGCGAAGGCGACGAACCAGTCCGCGTCGTCGGCGAGGAGCCCTCGTCGGTCACGTCGCGCAAGTCGCCGGGCCTCCCGCTCGAGGTCCTCGAAGCGTCCGGCCCGGAGCAGTGCGCGCGCCAGGCGGAAGGCGATGTGTGGCGAGGCGGAGGAGCGCGGATAGCGCCTCTGGAACTCCCGAAGCGCGGTCAACTGCGAGACGTCGGGCTCCTCTCCGCGCTGGAGCGCGCCCTCGAACCTCGTGGCGTGACGGTCCGCGCGCCGACACCAGACCTCTTCGCTCGGGGGCGAGAACGGGTGACGATCCAGGACCGTGAGCTCCGCCTCCTCGGCCGACTCGACCTGCTTCGCGGCACGGCAGTCCTCGACGAGTAGGAGCCGGCACGCCCGCTCCATCGACTCCACGGCCTCGCGGTGACGTCCGAGGGCCCGGTAGACCCGGGCGCGCCGCGTCTCGTCCTCGAGGGAGAGACTCTCGGTGACGCTCTCCGCGACCAGACCGTCGAAGCAGCGCGCCGCCCCGGCGGAATCGCCGAGCGCCTCGAGCGCCCGCGCGAGCAGGAGCCAGGCGGCTCGCCGGGGGGCGGGGAGGAGGTCGTACCGGGCCAACAGCGCCTCTACGTGCGCGACGGTGGCTCGCGGGTCGGAGTCGACGCTGCTGCTCGCCCGCCACCAGAGTCCGGCGGCGTCGAGCCCGGCGGTGGCGTCTCGCTCAATCTCGGCGTCGAGCGCGACGACGCGGAGGACCCGCGCCGCGGACCACGCCCGCACGCGCGGTTGGTACATGACGTACGCCATGGCCGGCGGCACGTGGACGGTCCCCGGCATCTCGCTCCGCATCACGTAGGTGATCGTTGCCGACGCGCCGGTGTCGGTCAGGAAGAACACCAGACGGTCATCGAACCTCTCCAGGGCCGCGATCGGTCCGCGGGTGAGGTCCGGGATCGGCTCGAATCCCGCAGGCAGGGGCTCTTCGAGGGCGAGGAAGCGGACGCCGGTGAGGTTGGCAAGGCGCAGGGTCACCCGGACCGCCTCCCCCACGCGGAGCGTCTCGAGACGAGGCTCCCGGGCCACGCCGTTCTTGCGGACGAGCGTCGTGCCCGAGGGGGCGTCCCCGGCCGATGGGAGGAGGGCGTGCGTACGCTCGAGCGCGAGGCCTTCCGCGTCTGCCGGGGCCGTGTGCGTGAGGCCGGTGAGCGCCACCGAGTAGAAGACGCCTGCCGGCCCGTCGATCGTGACGCGCACGTCGTTCCGGCCGGCACGCAGGCGGTCCGCAGGAACCTGGAGGGTCGCTCCGGCGACGCGGTCGTCGGTGCCGTCGACGAGACGGATCTCCTCGTCGAGAGCCGTCTCCCCGCCTACGGTGACTCGGACCCTCGTCGTTTCGACGGAGCTGCTCAGCGTGCTCGCCATCCGCGCGAGTCCGAGCACGGCGGCGCCGGTGGCGCGCGTGGTTCCGAAGCCGCGGCCCGCGCGCCGCGCGACCAGGCTGAGCGCCAGCTCCCGCGCGAGCGGTGAGGACGAACCCTCGGGACCTGCCGTCGCGGCCAGGACCCAGCCGAGGGTCTCGGTGTCCATGCGCGTACCCGTCCGGACGTGCTCCTCGAGCTCCTCGAGGAGGATTCGTGCCGGCCCGCGCCTCTGCAGCGTCTCGTGCGCCAGGGCGAGATGCGCGAGGCCCCGCGGACTCAGCCGCCCGCGGTCCGCGAACGCGGCCGCGGGCGCGGCGGGGTCCGGTCCGCAGGCCCG
>JAUXCH010000130.1 GCA_030618975.1 Planctomycetia bacterium | reverse complement strand
GTCCCCACGCACCACCCACCGGGAATCGGGGGGGCGCAGGCCGTACGTCACCCCTGCGCTCGGCTCGCCCACCACCCGCAGGATCACCCACGCCTCTTCGAACGACACCCGCGGCATCCAGGCCTGCAGCGACCTCTTCAGGCGTCGCCGGTTCGCTCGGATGCCCCGCGGCAGCTCCTCCGACGGGATTTCCAGCGTCCGCTGTGCGTAGCTCCGCAGGCGGGCCAATCGCTCCGCGTCCACCACCGCGGGCAGCATCTCGGCAATCGTCTCGATGAGGAACTCGAGCAGTTCGTTGTCAACGGCGTCCAACCGGGTCGGATCCTCGCCGTGCAGGTCGGCACACACCTCAGGGTGGTGACGCATGCCTGCCCTGGATCGCCCACCACGAAGTCGACCTCGCGTCCGGAGCGGGTGATGTACGAAGCCGATGCGCTGTCCCGGCGGGCCTTCGCGGCGCTGGGAGAGACGGACGACCCCCTCTCCCGAACGCGTCTGATGAGTGACCTCGCCGTGCTGAGGATCAACCAGGGACGCCTCGAAGAAGCGCAAACGTCGCTCGAGCAGATCGGACGGCTTACCCATGCCACGGGCGACGTCGCGACCGAGTTCGTCAACGCCCAGGAACTGGGCCGACTCGCCTTCCGTCGCGGCCAGTTCGAAGACGCCGTGAGCCACGCGCGCATGGCACTCGAACTGGGTCGGCGCCTCGGCGTGCACCACCTCGACGACTTCCTGCTCCTGAACATGGGCCGGTGTCTCGCGATGATCGGGCGCTACGACGAAGCCTTCCTGCACGTCGCCAAGTCCGGGGAGATCGCCCGTGCACGCCGGGCGTCCGGAGGAGGCGGTCGCGGGCCTGCGAAAGACCCTCACGTGGGCGCGAGAGAGCGGTGTTCCTTCGTTCGCCGTCCTGTCCCAGGTCTACCTGGCGGGTCGGCCGGACGGCGACCGACTGGCGGCGCGCGTCGCGCTCGATCGGCAGGAGCATGGGGATGTGGGACGGGCCACGAGATGCGCGGTCCCGAGGCATCGGAGGAAGCGGGGGCTCGTCTCGCCCTTCGAAGTCGACACGACATGGCGCGCGGGCTCGACTGGACGATCCGCGACCCCGTGGAGGCCGTCCTCGACGAGCGGGGCGATCCCGTGGAAGCACACGCGCCCGACGGCACGGACTGACTGCGCACGGCACCTGCGCGGAGCGGCGCGGGGGGGAGGCAGCGGTGCGGGAACGACGGCGGCACTCGAACCGGGGAAGTGTGCGAAATCGGTCCTGACTCGGTATCGCGCTCCGCTAGTCTTCCCCGCTCCAAGAGACCTCCCAGGAGCCTTCGATGCCGAGACCCGGACGGACGCTGGCGGCCCTCCTCCTCCTCGCGCTGGGCGTGTCCCCGTGCCTCGCCGAAGACGAGGCGCCGGCAACGAGACACCAGGTGCTGGTGGAGCTCTTTACCTCCCAAGGCTGAAACTCCTGCCCCCCCGCCGAGGAGTTCCTCGGCAAGCTCGGGTACTCGAAGGACCAGGACAAGATCGTCCTCCTGGCGTGGCACGTGGACTACTGGGATCGCCTCGGATGGACGGATCCCTTCGGCGCACAGGCCTTCACCGAAAGGCAGAAGCGCTACCAGGCCGCGCTGCAACTGCCGGCGCTGGGGACGCCGCAGCTCCTGGCCGGGAACCGGCCCGTCGGACGCGATCTGGTGGCGAAGCTCGACGCGGGGACGAAACGGCCCGCCGCCGTCCGGATCCGGGCCGATCTCGAACCCCAGGACGGAGCCCTGACGGGGCGCGTCGCGATCGACGAGCCCGCCTCCGACCTGCCGGACTCGGCGGAGGTCCTGCTCGTCCTCTACCAGCGCCAGGCGTGGACGGACGTGCCCCGCGGTGAAAACGCGGGAAAGGCGCTGCTCGACTTCTACGTCGTCCGCAGCGTGGCGGGACCCGAACCCCTGGCAGACGTTCTCGAAGGAGGCATGAGCGTGGACCTCCCCCTGCCCGCAGGCGTGGAGCCGGCCAACCTCGGTCTGGCGGTGCTCGTCGAGGACCCTGAGACCGCGGCCACCCTCGAGTGCGCCGCCTTCCCCCTGGCCCAGCGCGAGCCGGATCTCCTGGTCGTGTACGACCCGGACGCAGCCAGCGCCGAGCGTCTCGTAGGGCTACCCGAGGACCCGGCCGGCGACGTCGGCATCGCGGTGTCCACGACGAGGGACGAGGTCCGCGCCCGTACCGGGCGGACCTTCCTCCTGGGCTTCTCCACGGCCGCGGCGGGTGCGATCGAAGAGGCGGCGGCCGGTGACAGCGCGTTCGACGGCCTGCTCCTCATCGCCCCGCAGCTCGAGGTGGACCCCGTACGACTCGCCAAACTGCCCGCAGGGCTCCCCGTCTACATGGTCTTCGGAAGCGAGGACCAGGAAGCCACGATCGCGGAGGGCAAGGCACTCTACGCCGCGTTCCAGGAGGCGGGACTCGACGTGCTGATTCGCGGCGTCAGGGCGAGCGACCATCAGGAGGTCCCCGAGCGAGCCGCGCCCGACTTCCTCTTCTGGGCGCGAACGCGCAGGGGCAAGGCCCCCGACGACACGCCCGACGATTCGGAGCGCTGAGGGAGCGTTGACTCCCCCGGCCCGCGGGGCGGCCGGAGACCCCTGGGCCCTGCATTCCCACAAAGCGTCCCGAGCGGCACACGCCGCGTCGGAAGCGATCCCGTGGAGGGTGTCATGCGTCAAAGCACGGTCCTCGTTCTCGTGCTGCTGCTGGTGGGGATCGGCGCCGCCCTCCTGCTCCTCGGACCGGGCCTGCCGGACTCCGGTCCGGGGGACGGGGAAGCGTCGGACGCCGCGGAACGCGGGGACACACGCACCGAGGACACCCCGCCGGACGCGGCAGGGGACGCGAGCCGCGACGAGCGGCCCCCGGTCCTCTTCGGGCGTCCCCGCACGGAACGCGTGGGGCAGGGGGACGTCCTCGGACGCGTAGCGGCCGCCTCGGATCGCGCGCCCCTTGCCGGGGCCCGGATCCTCGTCACGGGCAACGCGCACGACGGCACCACGGTCAACGTACGCGGGCTCACCGGCGCCGACGGGACCTTCCGGCTGTCCGCCGTGCCGGCCGGCGATGCGTTCGCCATTCGCGTAGAGGCCACGGGCCACCCCGGGCGGACGCTCCCCGGCGTCGCCGTACCGGCCGCGGGTATCGTCGACGTCGGCACCGTGTGGCTCGGCGCACCGGGTGCGCTCGCGGGCCGGGTCCTGGACGCGTCCGGGCGGGGCATCGCAGCGGCGGACGTACTCGTCCACGTCGGATCCGCGTCCCTCGGCGACCTGCTCGACGATTTCGCGACGCTCCTGACGACGCTCGATCGCGAGCCCGAACCGCTCGCCCGCACCACGACCGACAACGACGGCGCGTTCGCGTTCGAGGGGCTCGATCCGGGCCCCGTGGTGATCGTCGCGCGCAGGGCCGGCTACGGCCAGGCCCTGCTCCCGACCGCCGTCACGTCCGGCGCGTCGTCGGCCCGTCCGCTCGTGTTGCGGCTCGCCGACGGGGAGACCATCGCGGGGCGCGTGCTCGACGAACGCGGCGAGGGCATCGGGTGGGCTCGCCTCGCGGTCCTGTCGACGGGCAACCTCCACGGGTTCTTCCACGGCCGGTCCTTCGCCGAAACCGACCGGGACGGCCGCTTCCGGATCGACACCGTGGGCGGTTCGGGAAGGACCTCGCTGGTCGTCTCGGCCTCCGGCTTCGCCACCTCCATGCATCCGGCGACGCCCGGCGACGAGAACGTCGAGATCGAACTGAGGCGCGGCGCGACGCTCGCCCTCCGCTTCCTCTCCGAACCCGGCGGGAAACCGCTGGAAGGTGCCGAGGTCTGGCTCGAGGTCGGCGCCGCCGACGCGACCGTCGGCGACCAGTCCTTCGCCGCCGGCACGACGGACGGGTCCGGGGAAATCGAGGTTGAAACGGGCTCCGGCCTCCTACGCCGGGTCCAGGCCACGCACGCGAGCTGCGGGACGCGGAGCTGGGCAGGCGGGCGGCCGGGCGGCGGCCTGCAGGGCCCCGAAGACCCCACGGTCCACAGCGGACGGCAGGACGTTGTCTTCCACGTCGTGCCGGGACTGGTCCTCACGGGCCGGGTGACGGCTCCGGACGGCTCCCCGGTCGGCGGTGCGCGGATTCGGAGCTTCGGGGGCACGGGGTTCGGCCCGCCCGCGTACACGGAAGCCGACGGGCGCTACCGGCTGCACACGGCCGGGATGGGCGACGCGGGGCTTGCCATCCTGATCGTGCAGGCGTCCGGCTACGTACAGACGCGCGACTCCACGATGGTGGATACGGGCAAGGTCCGGGTCGGCGAGGTGACGCACGACGTCGAGCTCGTGGCGGCAGGCGTCGTATCCGGACACGTGCTCGGCCCCGACGGAGCGGGCGTCGCGGGAGCACTCGTGCGCGTCGAGACGGGGTCCAAGTCGACGTCGTCCCTGCAGGAGACCTTCTCGCCCGTGCAGACCTACACGGGTGTGGACGGCACGTACCTCCTCGACGGAGTGACTCCCAGCGACCAGGTGCGCGTGCTCGTGCGCCACCCGGGCCTCGTGGACGCGGCGTCGGACCGATTCGCGCTCCCGGCGGGGAGCGCCGTCGAGGGGGTGGACGTCCGGATGAGCGCAGGCCACGCACTCGAGGTGCGTGTGAGAGGGCCGGCTGGCGAACAGGTCCCCGGCGCCCAGGTCAAGATCACCTGGAAGCGCGCCGACGGTCTGACGACGCGCGTCTTCGCGGGGGCTCTCGACCCGGCCCTCCGGAGGACGAACCAGGACGGCGTGCTCAGGCGCGCCCCCGTTCCCGATGGCCTGGTGACCATCGCCGTGTCGCATCCCGCGTACGCGTCGGTCGGCGTGGAGGTCGAGGTGACTCTCGACAGCCCCGAGGTCGTCGAGGTGGACGTGACGCTCGTGGCGCCTACCACGTTGACAGGCAGCGTCGTAGACGGCGAGGGACGACCCGTCGGGGGAGCGAAGGTCTCCGCCCGGCCCGTGGGTGCACAGTCGAGCTACGCCTTCGCGTCGGCGACGGCCGACGCGCAGGGCCGCTTTCGTCTGGAGGGCCTCCACCCCGGCGCCAACCGCCTGGAGGTCCGAGCCCGGGGATTCGAGACCAACGCCCGCGACGTCCAGGCCCCCGCCGAGGACCTGGAGATTCGACTCCTCGCGCCCCGCCTCGACGACGAGGCTCGCAAGCAGGCGTTGCAGAAGCGAATCGCCGAGATCGCCATGAGCCTCGGGGAGCTGTCGAACGAGGAGCGCACGACCCGGATCAAGGAGATGCTCGAACTGCAGAAGGAACTCGCGGAACTGCAGGGCAAGGCGGGGCGGTAGGCATACGCGTGCGGAGTCGTCTCCAAACGGGTAGCCCAAGTCAAACCCAGAATGTGAGTGGTCGTGGTTCTTCGGTGGTCACCTCCAAGCGAGTGCGGGGGAGGGAGTCAACTCCTGGCCAATCATCTCTCCGGACTCCATGTCCCAGGCTGTCGATTTCGGAGGGCAGCTTCCCAATCAGGTGTGCGGCTCGAGACTGTGGCGTGGATGCCACGATCGGCAGGAGCGTGGGGATGTGGGACGGGCCACGAGATGCGCGGTCCTGAGGCATCGGAGGAAGCGGGGGCTCGTCTCGCCCTTCGAAGTCGACACGGCGTGGCGCGCGGATCCAGGACGCATGGCCGAGAAGCCCGCACGCTGCGGTCAGCGGTCCCCCACCGCCTGCTTGGCGCGTAGCAGGATCGGCTCGCCGTCGGGCTCCACCCCTTCGAGCGCGGCTACCTCCACGCCGTTTGCGAAGATGGCGACGCGCCAGGCTCCGGGCGGAAGCCCCTCGATCACGAACGAGCCGTCCCCCTGCACCTGGCCCCCGAAGTGGAGCGCGTCGCGACGGGCACCGGCAAAGTACGGGCCCTTCCGCGCGCCGGCTGGATCGAAGCGTCCTGCGATGTGACCGCCCTTCACGGGCCGCAGGTCGAACGGACCGTCTCCAGGCCGAACGTCCTCGATCAGCGCGTAGAACCCGCCCGGACCCCAGGCACAGAGCGCGCCGACGAGGTCCGCCACCCGATCGATCCGGAAGTGACCCCGCGGCCCCAGGTTCGCGGCCCAGGCGCGCGTTCCGACCTGCCAACAGAGACTCCACCCCTTGACGTCCGAGACGTGCAGACGTCCCTCGATCTCCGTCCCGCGCGGCAGCACCAACCGTGCATCCGTCGAGGGCGACCGTACGAGGACCTGCCCGATCTCGACCAGCCCCCGACTGCGTCCTCCGGAGGCGACGACACGGTAGGTGCCCTCCTCGAGCGGCCCGAGGCGAAAGCGCCCCGTCTCCGCGTCGCTCGTCGTGCGGAGCCTCACCGCAAAGGCCGTGGGCTCGCTCTTTCCGTCCGCGCGCACGCGCGCTTCGCCCACGGGCTCGCCGTCGGGATCGACGACCACGCCCTCGATCCAGCGGGGGGCGGCGAGAGCGATCCGGATCTTCCCCGGCTCCGGCGATACCTCGTCTCGCCGCGTGGAGGGCAAGACCCGCTCGGCTTCGCGGGTGTCCAGGTCGATCCGCAGCAGCACGCCGGCCGGGACGCCCTGCGCTCGAAAGCGTCCCTGCTCGTCGGTCTTGCCTCGACGGCGCCACGCGGACGGCGGGCCCGACGCCTGCACCGACACGTTCACCCCCTCGACGGGTCGTCCCGCGGGCCCGACGACGTCCACGACGAAGGAAGCACCCCGCTCGAGCTCGATGCGCACCTCGGCTGTGCCGGCGGCGACCTCGGCCGTGAACGGCAGCCAAGGCCCATCGCTCTTCGCCGTCAGGGTGAGCGCGGTCGAGGGCAGTCCCGACAGGGAGAAACGACCCTCGGCATCCGTGCGGGTCCGGGAAGGGCCATAGGGGATCCCGTCCGGCCCCGGTACCGAGATCGTCACGTCGGGGACGGGGCGGCCGTCCGGGCCGACGACCAGGCCCGCGAGGGTCCGCCCGGCTTCGAGGCTGACGACGATCTCGGCGCGGTTCGTGTCGATGTCGTGGAGATAGGCGCCCACGACGTTCAGCGGCTTGCCCTCGGCGTCGACCGCGTTGCTGACGGTGAGGTCCGTCTCCTGGTCCAGGGCCGCGGTGCGGAGCAGGTACACGCCGCCGTCCACGGTGTGGTACGAGCCGGACTTCCCCTGGGCGTTCCCCGTCATGACCATCAGCCGGCACTTGGGTACCGGCTCTCCCTCGGGATCCAGGATCCGGATCGTGACGCTCGCCCTCTGCACGCGGCCGAGCCGTAGCTCCAGGTCGCGCGCGCCGAGCTCGAACACGTCTCCGGCCTGTCGCTGTCCGACGCACACGCGGTACGAGCCCGGCTTCCAGCGGCGGATCTCGAAGCGGCCTGCGGCATCCGTGTCGAGGGTGGTGCCGCCCGTCGGGCTTCGATCGAACGCGTGCTGCAGCCGCGCACGGCCGTGCGTCAGCGGGCTTCCGTCGGCCGCGAGGATCCGTCCGGTCGTCAGCAGCGGCGGACGCGTCACGATGCGCAGGTCGGTGATCCGGTCGCCGGCGCCGAGCGCCACCTCGACGGGTTCGGCGACGAGGTTCCGGCGTCCGGTGCCAACCTCGACGCGGTACGCTCCCGCCGGGAGGCCGGCGAAGCGGAATCGCCCGCCGAGGCCGCTCGCGGTCCAGTCGCTACGATCACCGATGCAGACGTAGACGCTGAGGCCGGGGATAGGCGTGCCCGTCGGATCCACGACCACACCCTCGACGACCGCCCCGGACTCGAGCACGAGATCCAGCGGCTCGGGCGGCGGGGTGAACGTCGTCTCGTAGTCCTCCACGAGCGGGGAGAGCAACTCCCCCTTGCTCGCCTGGGCCGTCCAGCGCATGCCGGGCGGCAGGCCCGGGAACCGGAACGACCCAGCCGCATCGCTCCGCGCCTGGAAGTCGGTCGGGGCGAGGTAGAGGTAGTTCAGGAGCCCCTGCGGAAGCTGCTCGGTGATGGGCGTCAGCGTCACGCGCGCGCCGCCGACCGGGGCGCCGTCCCTTGTCACGGTACGGCCTGCGACGGGAACACCCGGCACGAGAACGATGTCGAGCGTGTGGACCGACTCGTCCGCGCCCAAGGACACGGCGAGCACGGTCGGGGCGGCTCCCTCCGCGCGTCCGTCCGTCTGTGCCGGTTGGTACAGGCCGTCCCTGTCCACGCGGACTCCGGCGTGCCCTTCGCTGGGCAGTCCGGCGATGAAGTAGTGTCCCTCGGCGTCCGTCGTCGCGCCCCAGTGGGACGACGTGGAGGGCTCGTGCGCACCCACGCGCACCGTAGCCCCCTCCACCGGCGTGCCGTCCTTCGTACGCACCCACCCTTCGAGCGACACGCCGCGCCTCAGGACCATGTCCACCTCGAGCGCCGCCCCGGCCGCGAGCGGGCGGTCATTCCCGCGGAAGCGCCCCGGACGAAAACCCGCGGCGTCGAACACGACGACCCGCAGCGCGCCCGCAGGCAGACCCGAGCAGGTGTAGGCGCCGTGGGCGTCGGTCGTGGCCATGGCCTGCACTCGGGAGGCATCCGCCTGTGCGCGCAGGTCGACCACGACGCGGGCCCCGGCGATGGGGCTGCCGTCCTTGTCGCGCACGGTGCCGGCAACCCGTACGGCTCCGGCTTCGACCAGCCGGAAGACGACCTCCTCCTCGCGCGGCACGTTCACCGCGTACGTGCGACGGACCCGGCCAGGCACGTGGACCATCACGGAGAGCTTCCCGTTCGGAACCGCCTCGGCGACGAAGCGGCCCGAGGCGTCCGTGCCGAGACCTCGCCTCTCGTAGCGCGAGCGCAGGCCTCCCAGCTCGGGAGCCGAGAGCATCGACAGCTCGATGGATGCGCGCACGCCTTCGCCGTCGGCGCCGACCACGCGCCCTCGAAGCTCGGTGCCGGTCGCGACGAGCAGCTCGACGTCCGTCTCGTGGGCCCGCCGGACGGGCACGTACCGGCTCGTCCCCAGGCGAGGCGGCGGGGGCCGGGCCTCGACGACCACCCACTCCCCGTCGGGTTCCGCGTCAATGCGAAAGCGGCCGTCGCCGTCGGACGCACCCGTCGCGAGGGGCGCCTGGCCCTCGGCGCTCGGCCTCCAGGCCCGGTCGAACTCACCCACGTCGTTGCCGCCGTGGTCTCGCCGCGTGGGCTGCTGCCAGAGGAGAACCGGGATCCCCGGAGCCGGCTCGCCGGCGCTCGTCACGACGCGCCCCACCACGCTCCAAGCAGTCGCGCGCGCGTACGGCTCTTCGCTCCCCGCCGCGGCGCGCCCTTCGAGCGTCGGATCCTCGATCGGTGCTGCGGCCGCCCGCACGTCGGAGGCATCCGACGGATCGTCCCGAGAGATGCCCGGGTCGTTCCGCAGCTGCCAGACACCCAGCGCGGCGATGAGCAGGATTCCCCCTGCCGCGAGGGCGTAGTGCTTGATGCCCACGATGATGCTCCATGCGGTTGCCGACGTCGCGACGTGCATTGCGCCGGCGCGACCCAGGGCCGGCACGAGTGCGACGGCCCACGGCGTGCGTCGGCCTCCGTGATCGGCGTCCATGCGCTCGCGCAGACGCGCCAGGCCCCGGTGCAACTGGCTCTTGACCGTGGCCACGGGGGCC
>JAUXCH010000498.1 GCA_030618975.1 Planctomycetia bacterium | reverse complement strand
GCCCAGCCTGGCCAGGCAGCTGGCAAGGTCAAATGCGCAATCGCCCGAGAGCCCCATTACTTCGCACCTGCTCTCATGGAGCGTCAGCTTCCCAAGCTGAATGTCGTCGGTTCGAGCCCGATCGGGCGCTCCACTCTTCCTTGCCGCTCGATGCGCTCCTTTGCAGCGCATTGCGGCTTGTCGCACTGATCTTGCGGGATCCAGGGGTTCGTCGTCTGCACAGCCCATGGACCGCTCCACTGCAACGAGATGCGAACAACTGCAGCGAGATGACGTCAGCCTGGCCAGGCAGGTGGCCAGGCGAGATTCCCGGGGGGTGGCCAGGCGGGGTCCCGAGGCGGATGACGGCTCTCTTCAGACTGAGCCCTTCTCCGGGACGAGCCTGAAGCGGCCGTGGTCGTAGGTTCGCTGCCGGGGCTTGGAGTTCATGCCTGCATGGTGTCGCCGCCGGGGCCGAGGGGGAAGACGACGAATCGCAGGGCGGTAGGATGGGGGTGTCGAGAACTCGAACGGAAGGTGCAGAATGTCGTGACACGTAGCTCGGCTCAGTCCGGCAGACCCCAGAGAACCCACGCCGCCCAGTAGGACGGGTGCTTCCACTTCTCGTGGCCCTTGATGTATGCCTGCGCCTTCCTCAGCGCTTCTGCCGCGCCCCGGCCCTTCCCTTCCTTCGGGTTCCAGAGTTCGTAGAACTTCTCCATGAGGGCGCAGGTGGCTTCGTCATCCACCTGCCACAGGGAACAGAGCACACGTGGGGCGCCCGCATGCATGAAGGCGCGCGCCAGTCCGACGATCCCCTCCGCCCGGTACACCTTCCCCGTTGCGGTTTCGCAGGCGGAGAGCACCACGAGATCCGCGGGGATCTTCAACCGGAAGATCTCGAGGACCGTCAGGAATCCGTCGCTGTCTCCATCCGGGGTCAGGGCAAGCGAAGAGAACATCGGCCACTCGACGTCGATGAGTCCGTGGCAGGCCAGGTGGACTGCGCGCCAGCGTTCCCGTTTCTTCACGGCGCTGACGAGGCCGCCCTCCGTGGCATCTCCTCCCAGGAGCACGCGATCGCCGACGGCCCGGACCTCCTTCCGTGTGCCGGGCAGCGGATGGAGTCCTCGCCTCCTGCGCAGGACGGATACGGCGTTCCCGTTCACGTGTGCTCCGTAGTCGGGGTCGCCGAACGCCAGGACCTTGAAGCCGCGCTTCTCCCGTTCGGCCGTCAGGAGCCCGTACGTGGTCCCCGAAGGAACGTAGGTCACCTCGTGTTGGGGGAGCAGAAGCGCGAAGGGAACGTAGGAGAGTGCGCCGTACGGAGAGACGAGAACCCGCGCCGTCTCATCATCGAGGCCGAGCGGCTTCACGACTCGCTCCCGCAACGCCTCGAGGGCGGTGGTGTCCGTCTTCTTCGGGTCTGAGAGATCGAGCGCTTCGATGAGAGCCTCGAGGTCCTTGGTGGGTCCGAGCAAGCGTGTCTCGACGTCCTCGGGCGTCACGACCACCGCGACGACATCCGTGCCAGCGGGACCGAGGAGCAGGAGGACCTCACCCGCTCGCAGCCAGCCCTGGATCGAGGCGAGCGAAGCGGCCTCTGGGTACGCGATGTCCGCGCCGGCCCTTGCGTCTTGCTGGATCCTCTGGATGACGGCCTCGAGCGTATCGCGGGCTTTGTCCAGCGCTTCGCGGGCCTCGCGGATCTCGGACAGATTGCCGCGCTCGCGTGCCCGCTGACAGAGCTTCTGGGCGCTGGTCTCGCGGGCTCGCGCCGTTGCCTCCGCCGCTCGAAGATCAGCCGGGATCAGGGTCGTGACGAGGGCTCGCCGGGCAGCGAGCGCCTCGCGCAGACCCACCGCCCTTCCGCTCTCCAGGAAGTAGACGAGGTCGTCCTTGGATTCCGCACGGAACGCAGCCCGAGCACCCACCTCGAACGGTCCGGTCCACAGGTCGCGGGCTGTTGCGCCCTCCTGTTCCCCGAGACCTGTGAACAGCCCGGAGATCTCTGTGATCGCCGCTCGGGCGAACTGGATGGACTCCTCGAACTCATCCGAGAGGAAGTGCGCCCGTGCCGTGCCCCACAGGACTTGTGCACGGACTGCCGGAGCGTCTACCTCCTTCAACGCATCGAGCGCGCGGACATGGAACTCCAGAGCCTGTGTGTGGTTGCCGCGGCGCTCATGATCGAGTCCAAGGCTGCCCGAGGCTCGGGCGATTCCGACTGGGTCGTCGAGGTCGGTGCACATCTCGAGCGACTGTGCATGCAGTTCCAGGGCCCTGGCATAGTCACCGATGTATCGGTACAGGTTCCCGATATGGCAAAGGGTGCTGGCGGCGTTGGCCCGGAGCCCGAGTGCATCGAAGACGTCGAGCGCTCGCGTGTGGAACTCCAAGGCCGCGTCGTACTGACCGAGGCAATCGTGGACGACCCCGATATTGGCGAGGGTGCTGGCGATCCCGGCCCGGTCCCCGATCCTCTCCTTCAACTCGATCGCCTGCGCGTAGGAGTCCAGCGCTCGGCGGTAGTCCCCGAGCGTGCGCTGTGCGATTCCGATGTTGTTCAGCGTGCGCGCCATGCCGGCTAGGTCACGGAGGGCCTTCTTGATCTCGAGTGCCCTGCGGTACAACGCCAAGGCCGCTGGGTAGTCACCCCCAACGGCATCGAGGATTCCGAGGTTGACCAGTACGCGACCTACGGCAGCTTCGTCGTCAAGTGCCTCGGCAATCGCCAGCGCGCGCGCATGGTAGTGCCGGGCCTTGGCGTAGTCGCCGAGGTGCCGATAAATGCTCCCCATGTTGTCGAAGGTCATGCCGAGAACTGACTGGTCTCCGATGGCCGTGAAGGTATCCACTGTACGTGCATAGAGTTCCAGGGCCTTGGTGAAGTCTCCGCGTCCCTTGTGGAGGTTCGCGATGTTGCCGGAGGCCCTCGCGATGCCGAGTTCGTTCCTGCGGGCGCGGCAGATGTCGAGTGCGCGCTCGTAGGACGCGAGAGCCATACCGTGGCTTCCGAGACTGAACTGAACGATGCCGAGATTGTTCAGAGTCTCCGCGATCAGTCCCTGGTCACCGAGACTCTCGTACGTGGCGAGCGCATCCTCGAAGTCCACCTGGGCAGCGCGCCAGTCCGATGCTTGGAAGCTACACCGCCCGGCCTGGAACCGGGCGGAGGCAGTGCACGCAGACCAGCCGACGCGGCGGGCGATTCCTGCCGCGTTTCGAAACGCATCTGCACTCTCTGAGAATCGCCGAAGCCTCATCAGGGCTACCGCACGACCGTAGACGGTGAGAACCCCGGTAGGCGAGTCCGGCACATCGGAAAGGTCAGCGGTCACAGACAGTGCGCTCGCCCAATCGCGGGTTCTGCGTGCACGCTGTACGGCATCGAGTCTCTTGCGCGCCTTCCGATCCGGCCCACGCGCTCGGCACACCGCAACGTACTCCGGAAGCCTCTCGACGGCTTCTCGCGGCGATGCCGTGGCGAACGCCTTGGCCGCGTCGTACTCAGCGCGGAAGCAGAGTTCATCGGCTACGAGCCAGGGGTCGGGCGCGTCCTTGTCGGCGAGGGCCTTCAGCACGTTCCGGTCGTTTGCCCAAACGGCTTCGAGGACGGCGCCTGCGGATTGTGCGGGTGTCAGAGGCCTCTGCGCCGGCCTCTTGACCGGCGGTCGATTCCCGGCGGGCTCCTCCTCGGCGCGTACCGCGCCGCCGAGGCCCGCGCCGATGGCGAAGAGCGTGAGGAATACAAAGCCCAGGGACGCGTGGTGCATGGGATCTCCCCGACTGTTAGAGGAAACCGCTGAGCCTCATTTCACGCGTCAGGGGGCCACGTCGCAACAGCCAAGGTCCCGGGTTCTACCGGACGTCCTCGGCCTCGAGCCGGGCGATTGCCTCGGCGAAGTCCAGCGCTTCTTCGAGGATCGGGGCCCACCGCCGGACCTGCTTCTCGTCCTCGGCGCGGAAGGCCGCGGACAACAGGACCGACGTGAGCAGGCGAAGGCGCAACGCGTCCTCCCGTGCCGCATGCGTTTCGTGAAGGGCCTCCGGCGGCTCGAGCGTGCGGTAGCGGCTGCCCCTGGACAGCTACGCCACGATCCTACGCCATGCGCGCACCACGCGAACGCGCACAGGCCTACGTGTCCGGGCTCAGTTCGTGCGCCGAATGTTCCCCAAGGGCATCAAGATCACGGATGCGGAGATGAAGGCGCTCTCCCTGACGCCCGATGCAGCCCTGCCCGCGTGGAACTACGCCCAAACTCCCCGGAACTGACAAACGGGGAGCAAATCTTGCGGCGGGCCTTACTCCGCATGCTGCGGAACTTCCTACCGCTTGGCCCAAGTGCTATCCGCCTGTTCCATGGCGCCGATCCCAACGACCACGACGACGCAGATGGCGATCACGGAGTCTCTTCGTCTTCCTCTCCAATGGGCTCTCTCCCTACACTCCTTGCGGTTCGAGCCTTCGGACCGGGCCCGGGGGGCCTGTCGCTTTCGCTCGCTCCAGCGACAGGCCCGTGGCTCCTGAATCTGGCGTGATGAGACGCTAGGCCT
>JAUXCH010000132.1 GCA_030618975.1 Planctomycetia bacterium | reverse complement strand
GGTGACGACGTGAGAAGGCATGGCCGAGGCTGGCCCGCGACGCTTCCGCAACCCGAGAGGGCCAAACTGCCACGCGAAATGGCGCAACGGCTGCAGGTTCGCGCGGCAGAGTTCGTGAGGAAGTCGGTCATCCTCCGCGAGCTCGTGAAGGACGTGCGGCAGCACCGGTGTCGTCTCTACCTCTGGCGAGAGCCCGACGATCTGATGGCCCGGATCACACCGCTTGGACCTCGGTCGATGCTGTTGGAGTCTCCTCGCGGAGGCTCCTGGACCGAACACAAGCGCGGTCAGCTCGGGACCGTGCTCAAGGCCTTGGAGAGCGACACCCGGGGGGACCTTCCATGGGCTCGGTTCACTGCTCGCCACGCAGCGCGAAGGCGAGCCGTCTGCGCAGATCGTCCTGCACCGGGACTTCAAGGTACCCATTCGCGTCCTCGTCGAGCCCGCGCCCTTCGAGGCGGTGCGTGGGGGTGCTACACGATCAAGTGCAGTGCTTCGGAAACCCTCGCCACCGCCGAGGAGTGGCTGGACGAGCGCGACTGGGAGAAATGGGGCTGATGCCTGCGGGGGATGCGCAGAGAGTCTGGTTTCCGGAGATGCTCAGGGAGCTCGAGAATACGTGGTCGAGCGCGATGACGTGGGAGGAGTTCGCTGATTTCTGCCACCGCATGACGGAACAACGGAGGAGCATCCGGCAAGCGAGGGGGCTCGAGCCGCCGCGGATACGATGTCCGAAGTGCGGATGCGTAACGAGGTCCGACATCCAGGGCATCTCCATTCGCTCTGCCCTGTTCGCCTTGAAGAACAGCGGCGGCGTCACCGAGGCCGAGTTCAAGGAACTGGACAGGAGTTGGAAGCGGCACAGGGCCATGCACGATCTCGACCTCTACGGCCGAGAGGCGAAGACGAAAACACCGAGCGGCGAAGCGGATTGCCACCCTCGGGAAACGACGCGCTCACCGAAAAGGGAGCCGGACTGAGCGAGAACTCCGTCGTGGAGGCGACGGGGGTCCGGCCGATACGAGCCGGGAACCGGGAACTCGGCCCGGGGATCGTGTCCAATGGGCTGCCGCCGAGGGCGCCGGACGCCCTCTCCGTGCCCCGACCGCCTCCGTGCCCTGACCTGGAGACGACCCCGATGATGCGCCGCCCCCTCGCCGCCCTGCTTCTCCTCGCCGCCCTGGCCGCAGGGGCCTCCGACGCCCGCGCCGCCGATCTCTACGTGGTCGTGAACGGGACGACCGCGTCGGGCGAGCCCACGCCGATCGGCGTGCGGACGACGCGGGATGGCCAGGTCCTGGTCCGCGCTTGGCGGATCCTCCACCCCGAGGCGCTCCGCGAGGCCGGACTCGCTCTGGACCGCGGCGAGACGCTCGACTTCCTCGATCCCCAGGCCGCGGGACGGACGCCGCGGCAGGACGCGTTGCTGCGGGCAGCGGGCCTCAGACCGGCGCTTATCTCCACGCCCGTCCCCGTCCCGGCGAACGCGCTGAAGGAAGTCGAGCTGCGGCTGGGGAAGCCGGGTCTGTACCTGGTCGCCGTGACGCAGGGTGCCCGCTCCGCCTACGTCACGGCCCTGATCAGCGACCTGGGACTGCTGGTCAAGCGAGACGCCGGCCACCTGCTCGCGTGGGCCGTCCACCGCACGACGGGCCGCCCGTGGCCCGGCGCCGCGGTGCTCGTCGAGGGCGGCGGGATAACCTGGGAGGGCGTGACCGACGCCGACGGCCTCGTGCTCTTCGCGGGCCGGGTCCCCCCCACCGCGGCCGTGCGCGCCCGAGCCGGCGAACATCTCGTGTTGGGCCGGACGCAGGCGTGGCCTTCGCCGGACCAGGGTCTGAGGGTCTACCTCCACACCCACCAGCCGGCCTACCGGCCGGGCGAGCGGGTCGAGGTGCGCGGGATCGTGCGCAGCGTCGACGGGGGCGTGCTCGCGCTCGACCCCGAGGTCCACGAGGTCGGGGTGAGACTCCTGGCCCCGGGCGAGAAGCTGATGGGCGAGGCGGTCGCGCCCGTCTCCGCGGGCATGGGCACGTTCGCCGCCGGCTTCGATCTTCCGGAGAACGCCCCCACCGGGGACTGGGCGATCGTGGCGGACGTCGCGAGCCGGGAGTACGAGGCGCCGCTCGTCGTAGCGGCGTACCGGAAGCCCTCGTTCGAGGTCGTCGTGAGCGGCAAGGCGTCTCGGGTGCTCGTAGGCGCCCCCACGCGCTTCGACGTGGAGGCCGCGTTCTACGACGGCGGGCGACTCGCGAACGCCGCGGTGACCTGGCAGCTCCTCTACCAGCGCGTCGACCGCGCGCTCTTCCCCGCAGACGAGCTCGTGAAGCTGTTCTTCGGTTCCGAGCGGGAGGCCTACCGCCCGACGACCCTCGCGACGGGCCAGGGCACCCTCGATGCGCAGGGTCGACTGGCCGTCCCCGTCGCGGCGCCGGACGGGGTGGCGTCGGGCTGGATCTCGCTGCAGGCCACGGTCCAGGGCCCGGGCCGCACGGCCGTCGTCGGCACGGGACGGATCGCCGTCTCGGCGTCACCGCTCGTCGTCGACCTGCGGACGGACCGCCATCTCTACGGACCCGAGGACGTGGCGCGCGTCCGGATCCGGGCGGAGCGCGCGGACGGGACCCCGGCCGCCTCGCGTGCCGGGGTGGTCACCGTGGCGCTCGCGCCGGAGCCCGCGCCGGGCGAGTCCCCCGAGGAGACCTGGCTGCACACGCTCCCGTTCGAAACCGACACCGGGGGTGAGGCCGTGATCGACGCGCCGCTCGGCGCGGCCGGTCGCTACACGGTGCAGGCCACCCTGCCGCGGGCCGACGACGACCCGCCCGGCGCGCCCGTGTTCGCACGCGTCCACGTCTGGGCTGCGGGAGAACGCGCCACCCCGGGCCCTGTGGGCTCGACGCTCGAGGTCATCGCCGACCGCGACCACTACGCCGTCGGCGACACGGCTCGTCTGCTCGTGCTGCCCGCGGGCGGGGCCCGTCCCGTGCTGGCGACCGTCGAGCGCGACGGCCTGCTCGATCGTCGCGTGCTGCTGCCGGGCGAGGCGCCCCCCCTCTTCGACCTGGCGCTCGGCGAGATCCACGTCCCCAACGTGTTCGTCACCTTCTCGTCGGTCGACCACGGCCGGCTGTACACGACCACGCGCGTGATCCGCATCCCGCCGCGCTCGCGGCTGCTCACGACCGACGTGCGGCCGGACGCCGCCGAGATCCGGCCGGGCGCCGCGTCCGGCGTCACGATCCACGTCGCGGACGCCGACGGCCGTCCCGTAGCCGGCGCCGAGGTGGACGTGGCGGTCGTCGACGAGGCGCTGTTCGCGCTCCACGCCGATCCGACGGCGCCGATGGAAGCCTTCTTCCACCCGCCGCGGCGCAACGCCGTGAGCACGGAGGCGCTGCTGGCCTGGCAGTCCGTGGGCTGGTCCAAGGAACCGGTCGCCGAGGGGAAGAGCGGGGGGAGGCCCGCGGCGAGCCCGTCCACGCCGGCCGAGTCGGCGCCACCGGGTACACGCGAGCCCGCCGATGGCGCCGACGACGCACCGCCCGCTCCCGAGCCCTCCCCCGAGATGGAGGAGGAGGTCCTGGACGAGGCGGACGAAGACGTGGAGGCAGGTTTCACCTCGGGGGGCGGGGGCCGTTCCCGCAGCGTGGCGAAGAAACTCCGGGTCCGCCGTCAAGCCGAGCGCGTCCGCGAGGACTTCCGGTCGGCCGTGTTCTGGGAACCGGCCCTCGTCACGGGCGCGGACGGACGCGTGCGAATCGACGCCGTGCCCTACGGCGACGCGCTCACCCGCTGGCGGATCACCGCGCACGGCCTCGACGCGAGCACACGCGTCGGCACGGGCACGGCGAACGTGCGGACGAAGCTCGACGTCGCCGCTTCCGTCACCCTGCCCCGATTCCTCCGCGCCGGCGACCGCGCGAGCGTTCCGCTCGTCCTCAGAAACCTGACCGGCGAAGATCTCGACGCCGAGTGGAAGCTCGAGGCGGGCGCCACCTCGGGCGGCTGGATCCGGTCGGGCACCGTCGACCTCGGGGCACACGCCGTGAGCGTCCTGGAACAGGCGTTCCAGTCCCACCGGCCGGAGACGGTGACCTTCCTCGCGTCGCTCGCCACGACGGCGGGCGGCGACGCCGAGCGCCGCGAGCTGCCCGTCCTGCCACGCGGGATCCCCAAGGTCGTCGGGCGCACCCTGTTCGCCCGCGCGGGCGAGGCAACGCTGGAGTTGCAGATTCCCGAGAACGCGGAGCCGGGGAGCACGACCTGCCGCATCTCGCTCGAACCCGGCTACGTCCAGGCCCTGGCGAGCGCCTTGCCGTATCTGCTCGAGTACCCGTACGGATGCACGGAGCAGACCCTCAGCCGCTTCGTTCCGCTCGTGTCCGCCCACGAGGCACTGACCGCGCTGAACCGTCCGAGCGCCAAGCACGCCGGCGATCTCGACGCAATGATCGAGGCCGGCGTGCAGCGGTTGCTCGCGCTGCGCCATCCGGACGGTGGCTTCGGGTGGTGGGAGCGCGACGCGACCGATCCTGGCATGACGGCGCTCGTCGTCCGTGGGCTCTCGCGTCTCCTCGCCGCGCGGCCCGGACACGAGGCGGCCCAGCAGCTCCGGGACGGGGCTGCGGCGGCGCTCGCGAAGCTCGTGCAAGAAGGCGCGCCCGGCCTCGACGTCGCAACGCGCGCCTCCGTCGTCCTCGCCCTGGCGAGCGCGGGGCGGCTCGGCGACGCCGTGCTCCTGCCAGGTGACAGCGCAGCGTGGCGCGGCCTCCCCCCGCTCCCACGGGCCCTCCTCCTCCGCGCCGCGGTCGCAGAGGGCCGCGTGGATCTCGTCGCCGTGGTGCGTGGGCTCCTCGACGACGAGGCGCATCGTGAGGACGATCGCCTCTGGTGGTCCGCTTCGGCCGACGCGAACCCCACGCGCTGGCAGGACGACGCGATCGCTACGACGGCCGAGGTGCTCCACGCGCTGCTCGAAGCCGGGGTCCGCCCCGAGGTCCTGGAAGGCGGTGCTCGCTGGCTTCTCGAGGCACGCGTCGGCGGAGACCGGTGGCGGAGCACGCGCGACACGGCCTCGGCCGTCGAGTTCCTCGCCGCCTACGTGCGTGCGACCGGCGATCTGGGTGCGGGCCGCGAGCTCGTGCTCTCCCTGGGAAGCGAGATCGTGTGGCAGGGCCGGATCACGGCCGACACGGCCCCGGACGGCGTCGTGACCTACGACGTGCCCGCCGGCGCGTTGACGCCGGGGAAGACGCTGCGCCTCACACTCGCCTGCCCCGCGGGCAGCGCGAGCGCCGGCGTGGCGCTTCGTTTCCACGAGACCGGTCCGGCGATCGCCGCCTCGGAGGCCGGGTTCCGGGTCGCGCGCCGCTTCTATCGCCTGCAGCCCCAGGAGCAGGACGGCCGTGTGACGTACGAGTGCACACCCGTCACCGAGACGCTTCCCTCCGGCACGGTGGTCGAGTGCGAGGTCGTCCTCGAGACGGATCGGCCCCGCGAGTACGTGATGATCACGTCGCCGCACGCGGGCGGCTTCGAACCGGCGCGCGAGACGGGATTCGACGTCCCGGGCCGGACGCCCGCCACGGAGGCGCGGAAAGACGCACGGGACGACCGGACGATGTTCTTCGTCGCCCGCCTGCCCGCGGGCACGCACACCTTCCGCCACACCCTGCGGGCAACGCACGCCGGCTCGTTCACCGCGCTGCCGGCCATGGCGGAGCTCATGTACTTCCCCGACGTGCGCGGCAACTCGAACGGCGAGCTCTGGCAGATCACGGCCACCGGTCCGGTGGGCGAGGAGCGATAGCGATGCAGAAGCCTCTTCTCCTTCCCGGCCTGCTCCTCCTGGCTTCCCTCGCGTTCTCCGCGGGCGCCGTCGCGGAGGAGCCCACCGCCAGACTCCGCATCACGTCGCCTCGAGGCGGCCAGACCCGCGCACGGGTCGTTCGGATCGCGGGCACGCTCGAAGGCGTGCAGGCCGAGCGGCTCACGCTCGTGCTGAACGGCGTGCCGCTCTCCATCCCGCGGAGCGGCGACACGTTCAGCACGGAGCAGGTGCTCGCACCCGGCCCCAACACGGTTCGCGTCCTGGCCGAGGAGCCGATGGGCACCGTGGCCGACCAGGTGACCGTGCACGCGATCGTCCCGCCGAAAGACCTCCGCATCACGCTCACGTGGGACACACCCGGCACGGACGTCGACCTCTGGGTCACGGGTCCCGACGGCGAGAAGGTCTACTACCAGCACAAGCAAGGCCAGGCCGGCGGGACGCTCGACACGGACGTCACGTCCGGGTACGGCCCCGAGACCTACACCCAGGCCCGCGTCGAGCCGGGGACCTACCGCGTGCAGGCGCACTACTTCGGGGGGTCGCCCCCCACGCGCGTGACGGTCACCGTGATCCGCGGTGAAGGCACGCCGCGCGAAGAGCGGCGCGTCTTCCGCGACGTGCTGCTGGCGGTGAACGACGTGTCCGAGGTCGGGGAGTTCGTCGTCGCCAGGTAGCCTCCGCTACCAGTTCCAGAGGCTGTAGGGCGGATAGGGTCCGAGTTCCCGGTCCGGACGGCTCTTGAACCGCTTGAGGGTCCAGTTCCAGATCTCGGGCTGGGCGCGAATGGCGGACTCCAGGACGCGGCTGATTCGTGTGGTGATCTCCAGGATGGCTGCGTCCCGGTCCGTGGTGTCGACGCCCTCCGCGAGGTTCGGTCCCACCCAGATGCGGTAGCGACCGTCCGCCTGCGGAAGGCAGAGGATCGGCAGGAGGTGCACCCCGTTGCGGACCGCCAGCCACGCCGGAAGCGGCGTCGTGCTGGCCTGCAGACCGAGGAAGGGCGCCCAGACGCCGCCTTCGCTACTGCGTACGTTGCGGTCGGCGAGGAGCGCGGCCACCCCCCCGCGCCGGACGTGCGAGTTCAGGGTTCGAGCCCCACCGTGTCGCAGGGCGGAGACCCCGCCCCCGCTCCCCCGCAGGTGTGCGAGCAGGCGGTCGAGCGCGACGGCCGTGATCCCCTCGGTGAGAAACACCATCTCCGGAAAGCCCTCGAAGACGGTGGGCAGCCCGAGGAGGAGCTCCCAGTTGCCGATGTGGCCCGACACGATCACGAAGCCGTTCGACGCCGCGGCGGTGGCGCGCAGCCGCTCCTCGACCTCGGGGGGGACGTCGACCCACCGGAGGTAGCGCTCGCGCGTCATCGGCGCGATGTGGAGCAGCAGGCCCACCGACATGACGCTGTTGCGGAAGGACCCGACGAGGATCGCACGTCGCTCCCGCGCCGTGAGGGCGTCTCCGAAGATCGCGATCAGGTTCTGACGTCCCACGCGCCGACCCCGTCGATCCACGGCGTAGAGGAACGATCCGAGGGTGTTCACCACCGGGTAGGCCCAACGCGACGGAAGTGCGCCCACGATGGCGGCGAAACCGCGGAGCCACCGATACAGGGCCTCGTCGCCGAGCCGCTGGAAGAGCGTTCGCTGGGGGGACGAGGACGACGCCATGCGCCGGATCGTACGGGACACGACCGCTCGTGCCCCGCTCCCTGGATGCAGCCCCTAGATGCCAGATCCCTGGATGCCAGATCCCTGGATGCCAGATCCCTGGATGCAGTCCCTAGATAAACAGGGCGAGCGTGAGGCCGAGGACCACGAGGGCCATGGTGCCCCACTCGCCCAGCACGCGCTCTCGGATCATCGTGCACTCCCTCGGGAGGACTTCCTACCCACCGCCACGCTACCCGCGGGCGGGGACGGTCCTCGGAGCCCGGATTCTGGCCCTCAGGGGGCGACGGCGGCGTCGGCCCGGTCGGCCAGCCGGTTCAGACGGTCCTCGACCTCCTCCCGGAGCCGCTCGAGGCCCGCCCGGTCGAGGTCCGGGGGGACCCGGATCGGGCCGTCGGCGAGGCAGACCGCGCGCGCGCCGAGCCGGGGGAGCTGGAACTTCGCCCACGTGCGCTCCAGCTCCTTCACGGGCCGGTACGAGGTCCGCACGAGCCACAGCGGCAGGCCGCTTTCGCGGGCGAGGTGCAGCACACCGAGCTTGAGCTCGCGCGCCGGGGGGCGGGGTCCGTCGCAGACCACGGCGATCGAGGTGCGCCCCTCCTTCGCCATTCTGTGCAGCTTCAGGAGCGCGCCCGCCCCGCCGCGCGCCGAGGACCCGCGCACGGCCCGCCGAAAGCCGGCGGCCTCCGCGGCCGCTGCGGCGGGGCCCCCGTCCCGGCTCGCGGAGGCGAGGACGTGCGTCGGACGACGGACGTTGTAGAGCGACAGGTACCCGAGCGAATGCACGAAGTCCTGGTGCCACACGGCGAACAGGACGGGCTCTCTCGTCTTGAGCAGGCTCACGAGCGCCGGATCGTGCCTAAACAGGAAGCTCGCGTACATGGCCGTGCGATAGCCGCGCACGATCCACCCCGTGAGCACACGGGCCGGACGGGACCGAAGGAAGCGCTTGGTGAGATCCAAGGGAAGGCTGCCGCCTGCTACTTGTTCACGCGTTCCTGGAACTCGCCGGTGACCGTGCTGATCTTGACCCTGTCGCCGACCCGGATGTGAGCGGGCACCTTGACCGTGTGGCCGGTCTCCAGGAGGGCGGGCTTCTGCACGTTGCTGACCGTGTCGCCCTTCGTGGCGGGATCCGTCTCGGTGATCTCGAGCACGACGTTGGTCGGAAGCTCGAGCCCGATCGGCGTGCCTTCGAAGAAGGTGACCTCGACGACCTCGTTGGGCTTGACCCAGTTCATGGCCTCTCCGAGGAGGTCCCGCGAGAGGCTGTACTGCTCGTACGTCTCCTGGTCCATGAAGACGGGACCGGTATTGGGGTCGTCGTAGAGGTACTCCGCCTTGCGCTTGTCGAGCCAGGCCCTCTCGACGCTCGCCGTGGACTGGAACCGCTCGTTGACGTGGATTCCCGTCTTCACGTTGCGAAGCTTCACCTGGACGAACGCGCGCCAGTTGCCCGGGGTGCGGTGCTCGACCTCCACGGCCTGCCACAGAGCACCCTTGTGGATCAGGACGGAGCCCCTACGAATGTCGTTGGCCTGCATGGAACGGGTCTCCGGTGCCGAATCCAGGGTCGAAGGGTCCACTCTACCGCCCCCGCGGGCCTGTAGCCCGCGCTACCGGAGGACGGAGCGGCTGAGGGTGCTCGTCCGGGACGTGTAGTCCACGGTGAAGCTCCTCAGGACGGGCGAGTGCTTCCACGCATTCTCGTAGCCGAACTCGTCCCTGAGCGTCTGTCCCGAGGCGCTGTCCTGGGGGATGTACGCCCCTGGCCGGAACACGAAGAAGACGCGAAACTCCGCCGTCTCGGACTCCACGCCCCGCCGGTTGGCGGCCTCGGGATCGTCGAAGAGGTAGAGCCGGTTGGCGGAGCGATCCTCGGTGTCGGACCTGCCGCCCCCGAAGCCCCCGGTGCCGGTTCCCGTGCGCAGGTCCACGATGTCCTGGGAGTCCCAGGGCACGGCCGTGCTGAACCGGGCGAGGACCAGGATGTCGTGGAGCCCTCCCGTGTCGCTCGCGCCCTGGCGGGAACGCCGGTCCTCGGACAGGTCCTCGTACGTGCCTTCCGTCCAGGTGAGGCGGTGCCAGTAGGCCGCCCTCAGCTTCTGGCCCAG